>JBJTQD010001071.1:0-5878 GCA_046075445.1 Planctomycetota bacterium | reverse complement strand
GATCGGCTGCAGCACGGCCATCACCCGCGGCGCGACCTTGTTCAGATGCTCGCGAACTTCCAGTTCCAGCAAGCTCAAGTCGGTCAAGCTGTTCGCTTTGGTCACACCAATCCGTGCGCAGAAGTTCCGCAGTGCTTCCGGCGTGTAGCCGCGGCGGCGCAGGCCACAAATCGTCGGCATCCGCGGGTCGTCCCAGCCATCGACCAAATTGTTTTTCACCAACTCCAGCAGCCTGCGTTTGCTCATCACGGTGTAAGTCAAATTCAACCGGGCAAATTCGATCTGTTGCGGATGATGGATCCCGAGATTCTCAATGCACCAGTCATACAGCGGACGATGCTGCTCGAATTCCAGCGTGCAGATCGAATGCGTGATCCCCTCGATCGAATCGTTCTGGCCGTGAGTCCAGTCGTAAGTGGGATAGATGCACCACTTGTTTCCAGTGCGATGATGAGCCGAATGGCGAATTCGGTACATCGCCGGATCTCGCAGGTTCATGTTGGGCGAAGCCATATCGATCTTGGCCCGAAGTGTCTTTTCGCCGTTCTTGAATTCTCCCTTTCGCATCCGCTCGAAGAGGTCGAGATTCTCTTCCACTGTTCGGTCGCGATACGGGCTGTTGCGGCCCGGTTCGTTCCACTTGCCCCGGTAAGCTCCGGTTTCCTCAGCCGAAAGGTCGCAAACGTAAGCCTTGCCGGCTTTGATTAGGCGAATCGCATATTCGTACAGCGTGTCGAAAATGTCGGACGCAAATTTGACATCGCCATCCCACTGAAAGCCGAGCCAGCGGACATCTTCTTTAATCGCCTCGACGTATTCCGTCTCTTCTGTATCCGGATTGGTATCATCGAAGCGCAGATTGCAGCGGCCGTTGTAGTCTCGAGCAATTCCGAAGTTCAGGCAGATTGACTTGGCATGTCCGATATGCAGATAACCATTCGGCTCCGGCGGAAAGCGCGTATGCACCCGACCGCCATGCTTGCCCGCCTCGCGATCGCTTTCGACGATCTGCCGGATGAAGTCCAATGGCTTGGCAACTTCCGGGGTTGGATTGGCTTCGGACGAATGGTCAGCGCTCATGCTTGGATCCTGGGTAGACGGGACAACGGCTCAATTGTGAAGAGCACAACTTAAAGAGCTAACCAGTCGGGGCCCGGTTCGTTAAGCGGCACTCTGCCCTAGCGATTTTAAGGAACCTATAGGGGCGGCAAATAGGGGGAGCGGCCCCATCAATGCAGCGAACGTTGCCAAAGCGAAAAAATAGTTCCCACATTCGAGCGCGGATGCCGCAGTCGAAAGGTGATCAAGATCGCCTCCAGATTGGCCAGCGTGATCGTCCCACAGGCGACGAAAAAGAGTGCGGTAGTGAAAGGAACCTGCCAGCCCGCCGTGTTGGCCAAGATCAGCATCCCCGAGATGCTGCCGAGAAACATTCCCAGTTTTGCCAAGTAGTTGTGATAGCTCGGCCAAATCCCAAACTTGGCCAGACTGATCGCGGCCGACAAGCCATAGCTGGCCAGCACTGCCGAAGCCATCGGCCAGTGTCGAGTGAGGAACTCCCAGTTCAGCCAAGCGACACAGAACAGCAGGCTGAGTCCCAAAATCACGTCGGCAATCGTGTCCAGTTTGGCTCCCAAAGGGGTTTGCTGATGCAAGGCCCGAGCCAGAATCCCATCCAGCCAATCGGTCCCCACAAGGAGGCACCCAAGCAGCAGAACCGCTACAGGCTGCTGCAGCAGTGCCAGAACAAGCAGGACAGGCGTCCCCGCGAGACGGGTGATGGTGAGCGTGTTCGGAATATTCCACATGCGGGCGGGCTCACAATCATGAACTCGAAAATTGACCTATGGTTGATTGTACGGTCCCACGCCGCGAAACTCAGCCCAGCAGAATTGCTCGTACGGCTGCTGCGAAAGTGTCGAATTCGTGACGGGGAGGTGCCAATCATTTGGTCTCGCAGTGTGCTTTTTCGCACGCGGCTTTGTTGGCTGGCAATTTCCGAGAGTTGCCAGAGCAGAGCCCCCTGCCCCAGGCCACGTGAATGAAAACTGTTCTGCCCGCGTCGTTTGTGAACTGATATACTTTGGTCAGCGTCAATCACCGCGAGGTGTTTTTCCTTCAGGAGTTTGTCTCATGCAAGACAAGGTTGGAATCTGGGTTGATCACAAAAAGGCGGTTCTGGTCCATTTCACGGCCAGCGGCCACGAAGTTAAGCAAGTCAAGTTCAAGGCTGGCAAGCCTCTCTCCGAAGGACGCGTTGCGGCTCGCAACAAGTCTCATGGACGGTTGGACTGGACTGCCGACGATAAGATTCAAAACAAAGCAGAGGTCGATCGCAAAGGCTACTACCGCGACATCATTACCGCGACCAACGGCTGCACGGAACTGTTCGTCTTCGGTCCGGCTCAAGCCAGAACTGAACTGAAGAAACAGTTACTCGCCAAGAAGGTTCCCGGACTGGTGCTCGATGTGGCGGCGGCTGATGACATGACTGAAGGCCAAATTGCGGCGACTGCTCGGGCTCACTTCGCTTCGAAAGAAGGCGGATTGAAGCCGACTCCACGCCGCAAGAAGGCTCCCAAGAGCAAGAAGGTCAAGGCAGTGAATCCGACCGAGGGTAAGACTCCCAAGGTGAAGAAGAAGATCGCCGTGCGACAAGCTCGCAAGAGCGTCGCCGTCAACAAGGGCCATAAGCTCCCGTAAGTCAAGTAGCAGCTGACTTCGGTAACTCGTTCTTTTCGAAAATCAGAAACACTCGCCTTCCCGGGCGAGTGTTTTTTTCTGCGCGATTCAGAGTTGCCTTATTGAAGCTAAACGCTCGTCGCTTGTTTTCGTTCCAAAGCGTACTGGATTCGATTCAGGCAGCTTTCCCGTCCTAGAATCGCCAGCGTGTCGAACAGGCCAAACCCGACGGCCTTGCCAGTGACGGCGACTCGCAGCGCGTGGACAATTTCTCCGGCTTGAACCTGCTGAGCCTCGCAGAAGCCGTGCAGAGCCTGCTCCAGACTGGCTGGCTCAAAGGGCTCGACCGAGGAGAGCACTTTGCGGAATTCATTCAGCAGGAACTCTGCCTTGTCGGCCTTGGCGATCCGTTTTTCAAACGCCTTGAGATCCATCGGCAAAGCATCGTCGGCCAAAAAGAAATCGTCGAACTGCAGGATATCTCCGGCGACGACCAAGCGATCGCCCGCCGCAGCGACCACTGCAGTTACCTTCTCGCCCAGCTCACAAGGAATCGGGTCGGCGACCAAGCCTGCTGCTTGCAGGAAAGGGATCACCATCGGCACCTTTTGCTTCACGGGCAATCGGCTCATGTATCGGGCTTGAAACGACATCAGCTTTTGCGGGTCGAAACTCGCTTCGCTTTTTACGACGCGTTCCAGCGAAAACAGGCGGATCATCTCCTCCCGCGAAAACTCTTCGGTCCGATCGTCCAGCGACCAGCCGAGCAGCAGCAGATAGTTGTTGATCGCATCGGGCAGATAGCCGACCGTCTTGTAGAAATCGACCAGCACCGGATTGAATGACTCGGGCGTGATCGTCTTGCCAATCCGCTGGGCAATTCCATTGCCGTGGTCGAGCATCTTCTTGAAGTCCGGGTTCTTGACGTACTGCGCGATTTTTCGCTTGCTCATCTTGGTCTTGCTGCCAGGTTCAGCCACAAACGGAATGTGAGCGTAGTGCGGTAGCGGATAGCCCAGTGCTTGGGCGATGAAGATCTGCCGCGGAGTGTTGCTGAGGTGCTCAATCGCCCGAACAACGTGCGTGATCTGAAAGTCGTAGTCGTCGACGACGCTGGCAAGGTGATACAAGCAGGTTCCGTCGGCTCGCTGGACAACGTGGTCTTGTTCCCGAGCCCAATCAAAAGAGACCTCGCCGCGTACGTGATCAAAGAATACGCATTGACCGGTGCGGGGCATCTTCAGCCGTACGACACACTTGCGTCCTTCGGCTTCGAAGGCAGCGGCCTGGGCATCGGTCTCAGCCATCCAGCGACGGCTGTAAACGAAATCTTGTTTGGCAGCCTCTGCAGCCGAACGCTCGGCAGCCGTTTCTTCGGGAGTCGCGTAGTCGCGATAAGCGGCGCCTGAGGCAAGCAGACGCCGAATCTCGGACTGATAACGTTCCAGCCGCTGTGACTGATAATACGGCGCATGCGGACCGCCGACTTCGGGGCCCTCATCCCAGTCAATCCCCAGCCAGCGAAAACCGTCGAGAATCGGCTGCAGTGCCTCGTCTTGATTCCGCTGCAAATCGGTGTCATCGATCCGCAGGATAAACTGTCCGTCCGTTTGCCTCGCCAACAGCCAGTTAAACAGAGCGGTGCGAACCCCACCAATGTGCAAGTAACCGGTTGGACTGGGCGCAAAACGACAACGAATCGACATGTGTGTTCAGACCTGAAATGAACTCTAGGAAAGAAACAGGGTTCTTGCTCGCTTGGCGTTGCCCTAAAGCTGCTCAAGCGGCGAGGTGCTGATTCTAGCAAACCGCTCAGAAACTGGGGCAGGTAGAGGAAAGCATTCACAATCGGCAATTTTCTCGAATGCTCTGAACCAAGCTGCTTGAATCCAGTAAGCTGGAAATGCGGATGGACTGGTGATGTCGCGGGAACCGAGTCGCGGAAAGAGTTGCTAGGGTTGCTCCAAGTAGGTTGATTACTAATGAAACGATGGCGGTTGGTAGGTGGCGAAGTTTACGATCCGGCTCAGGGAGTCGCGGGAGAAGTCCGCGATCTCTGGATCGAAGGATCGAAAATGGTTTCCGAACCACCGCTCGCTTTGCAATCCAGCTTCACGCCTGTCGATTGCCGCGGCCGGGTGGTGATGCCCGGCGGAGTCGATATGCATTCGCACATCGCCGGACACAAAGTGAACGTCGCCCGCAAAATGCAGCCCGAATTGAGCCTCGCTCACATGGGTGCCGGGAACAAACGAAAAGATTGGCAGACCTCGGGCAACCGCACTGTCCCGACGATTATTGACACTGGCCTCAAGTACGTCGGTCTGGGATACACGACGGCGTTTGACGCCGCGATCGCGCCGACCGCAGTCCGCAGCACGCGAGCCGAACTGAGCCAACTCCCTTATCTCGATGCAGGGTATTTTCTGCTTGCGGGGAATCATCATTACTTGCTCGAAGCTGCGGGACGCGGCGATCAAGCTGCGGCCACCAGATTTCTTGGCTGGCTCCTCCGCCGCTGTGGTGGCTACGCGCCCAAGCTCGTGAACCCGGGTGGAGTCGAAAATTTCAAACGGCATCGCGACGGCAATGCTCGCGACCTCGAGACGCCGATCGATGGATTCGGTTCAACGCCGCGCGGCGTGATTCAAATGCTCGCTCGCGCAGCCGATGAACTGCAACTGCCCCACCCAGTGCATATTCATTGCAATAATCTCGGCCTGCCCGGCAATTACTCCACGACTTTGGAAACAATGCGGTCGCTGGAAGGACACCGCGCGCATTTCGCTCATATTCAGTTCCACAGCTACGGCGGCGAGGGCGAGACGGAAACCGCTTTTTGCTCAAAAGTCCAACCGCTGGTCCAGTACGTAAACGCCCACCCAGAGATTTCTCTCGATGTCGGCCAAGTTTTGTTCGGGGCGACGACCAGCATGACGGGCGACAACGCACTCGGCTACTATTTGGGCCGACTCAGCGGCCAGCGTTACTACTCTTGCGACACGGAACTGGAGTCCGGCTGTGGAATTTCACCGATCGAATACAAGGAAAAGAATTTCGTCCACGCAATGCAGTGGGCAATCGGTTTGGAATGGTTTCTCAGTGTAAAAAATCCTTGGCAAGTCGCCTTGAGCACCGACCATCCCAATGGCGCGAGCTTTCTCGCCTATCCCCAAATCATCCGCTTGCTGATGGA
>JBJTQD010001070.1:0-5023 GCA_046075445.1 Planctomycetota bacterium | reverse complement strand
TTACTGCGATGGCGATCGCATCGGAGGGGCGACAGTCAATTTCGACGAGTTCGCCGTTGTGACGAATCCGTAGCTTGGCAAAGTAAGTCTGCTGCTTCAGTTCACTGATGATCACGCTATCCAGTTCCCCGCCCAGAGCTTCGATCGTGTTGACGATGAGGTCGTGCGTGAGTGGGCGGATTCGGGGAAAATCTTTCACGCGGCGGTCGATACTGGTCGCTTCGTAGATCCCAATCAAGATCGGAAACTGCCGTGTCCCATCCACTTCCCGCAGAAAGACAACTTGGTTCTCGTTGATCTCGCTGATAATGATCTTCGCCAACTTCATTTCGACGGGCATGGAACAGTTCATCCTTTCCGGGCAGTAATCCGAGACCAAGGGCGGCTTGCGACAGCCGACTCTGCCTCGGTAGCATTATAGGCGAGACCGACGGGCTCGTGCGGGCCAACGGAACCGATTCGTTGACTGAAAGTCAGAAAGCCCTCGAACCAAACTTGTCCCTGTTCGTAGAGAGTTTTCGATACGGCTGGAGTCATACCCGAAGTCGCCGCCCAAGTTTCCTATCAGACAACCATACCCTACTGCCTTCCTCGGACCCTCAACATGCTTCGTGTCGGAATCGCCGGTATCGGCTTCATGGGCTGGATTCACTGGCTGGCTTACCAACGCGCCGAGGGAATCTGCGTCTCTGGCATCTGTTCGCGCGACCCCGCCAAACGAGCTGGCGATTGGCGAGGGATTCAAGGTAATTTCGGTCCACCGGGCGAGCAGGTTGACGTATCCGGTCTAACCACGTGTGGCTCGCTGGGCGAACTTCTAAAGTCGCCGGACCTCGATTGCATCGACCTTTGCCTTCCTCCAGACCAACATGTCGAAGCGGCCGTCGCCGCAGCCGAGGCTGGCAAGCATGTCTTCTGCGAGAAACCGCTCGCCCTCGACGTGGCGGGCTGCGATCGTATTCTCGCCGCCTGTGAGCAAAATGGCGTTCAACTTCTCGTCGGGCAAGTGCTTCCTTATTTCCCGGAATACGCTTGGGCCCGCGAGCAAATCAACTCAGGCCGTTACGGCAAACTACTCGTGGGTACTTTCAAACGGGTCATCTCCGATCCGGCTTGGATTCCCGATTTTTACGACCCGCAAAAAGTCGGCGGCCCGTTGGTCGACTTGCATGTCCACGACGCACATTTGATCCGGGTCTTGTTCGGACTACCGCGTGGACTCTATTGCCGAGGACGTTTTCGCGGCGCGTCGGTCGCCTACGCGCACACGGTTTATGACTATGCCGATCCAGACGTGGTTGTCTCCAGCGTCATGGGTGTGACCAATCAACCTGGTCGCCCTTTCACTCACGGTTTCGAAATTCACCTCGAAGACGCAACACTCCACTTCGAGTTTGCCGGTTTCAGCGACAACGGTGAGACCATGCCCGTCAAGCTGATTGATCGGGCAGGCAATGTTGTTCGCCCACCACTTAGCCCTTTTGACCCAGTCGATGGCTTCCTTGCCGAAATCCATGAAGTTCGCGACGCCATCCGCAGCGGCACTCCCTCCCAACTTCTTTCTGGCTCTCTCGCCCGCGACGCGATCCTACTCTGTCTGGAGCAAGCCCGCTCGGCGAAGCTTAACCAGTACGTACAGCTTCCCACTTGCGGTTTCGAAATGGGAACTGCGGCGAAGAGCCAGCTGACGAAGAGCACAGGCAACCTATGACCCGTCCCGACAAAGACGCTCAAAATGAAGAACCACTCGAAGGGGCAGATGCTCCCTCGGGTGCCGACGAAGTCGAGTTCTCGCTGGAGCAACTAAGCCAAGCTTATGCCAAAGTGATTCGGAGCCAAGCGAATCATCAGGGAGCAGCCAACGAAAGCGAAACGGTCCCAAGCGGTTCAGAGACGGTCGCGAATGTTGACGATGATGTGGAACTGGCGAACAGCGAAGTGCTCGACCCAGTCGAACTCGATGACCGCCGAGATGACGCGCCTTGTCGAATTACTGAGACGTCCGTTCTGGAGTCCATCCTCTTCGTTGGAGCGCCGCCCGATGTGCCGCTTACAGCCAAGCGATTGGCCAGCATGATGCGCGACATCAGCCCCAAAGAGATTCCGGGCTTGGTCGAGCAACTCAATCACCAGTACACGGCTCAGAACGCTGCCTACCGCGTGGTCTCAAAAGATAAAGCCTTTCAATTGGCACTCACGGAGGACCTCGAGTCGATCCGCAGCGGCTTTTATGGTGAAGTTCGCTCGGCCCAGCTCACCCAGCAAGCGATCGAAGTCCTCGCAGTGGTCGCTTATAACCAGCCGATCTCGCGCAATCAAATCGACAAGATTCGACAGCGTCCCAGCGGTGCACTGCTTTCCCAACTCTCCGAGCGGCAATTACTGGCAATCGATCCGCAAAGCGAATCGAGTCGCGACCGACTTTACATCACCACAGAGCGATTTCTCAAGCTCTTCGGACTCGGCGAGCTCGGCGACCTGCCCCAAGCTCAAGAAGTCGATAACATCGACGAGTTTTTTTCCTAAACTATGTCCCGACTGGATTTGCAAACGGCTCCTTGCCTGCTCGTCCCAAAAGTCACACGTTGCCCAATTGTCTCACTCTTATCGCCAGCCCACGCCTCCGAGCCTCAACACTATTCACACCCGGAGCATGACTTGCCATGCTCGAGCGAAAGCAGCAAGCGTTTCATACTCAATCCTTGGGGAGCTGAAAAACCGCCCAGACCGGCGACGCCGACAACTCGGTGGCAAGGAATGAGCAGTGGAGTCGGATTGCGGCTCATCACGGTGCCGACGGCTCGGGCCGCGCCTGGCCGGCCAACCTTTTTTGCCAGCTCACCGTAGGTCGCCGTTTGGCCCAGCTTGAGTTTGCGACAAGCCAGACGGACTTTGCGTTGGAACTCGGTCATCTTGCTTTCATCGACCGGAATTTCATCGAGCCGCGACGTCTGGCCCGCTGCGTATCGAGTCAACTCGCGAATCCAGCTTCGCTCCAAGCTATCGGGAGCGACCCAGTCCAGATAGGTTTGCATCCCGCGAACTTCGTCGCCAATTGCTTTCCTCGCGGCTGACTCACTGGGGTATCCAAACTGGAATCGAGCCACCTTTTCGGCACGACGAACCAACACCATCCAACCGAGGTCCGTTTTAAAGGCCATGCCTCGGAGAGGCGGAGCTTCTTTATCGAACGCTCTCTTTTTCGCATTCTTCATAAGCGTTCTGGAGTCACTTAGCAGCCGAATGCTCATTCGGCGAGCCGTTTACTTCAGCTTCAAGTTTTCGATGATTTGGGCAGCGCCCGGAGTAAGACGTCGGACCTTGGCCGCGAGGACTTCCTTTTCAGAAGACGACGCCTTTGCAGCGCGACGCTTCAATACCGCCATTTTGACTTTGCGATGACGGCGGCGACGAAGTTCTCGTTGACGTTCACTGGCGGCCATGAGCAAACAACTCCAGAAAAATGGGTAAAGCTTTAATCCGTGAGAGGCATAATCTAATCAAAACCCGAAATACGCACAATTGGCGGGTTTCGCCGTGACTAAGCGTTTTCTGGGGCAGTCTGAAAAATCCCTCGCAATTCGGCCACGAGGAAAACGGAGCCGGCGGCCACACACAGATCTCCTGAGCCTAAATGAGAAGCAACTTTGGCCCAAGCTTCTGCCGGCGTTTCCGCGGTCTCCAGTTCCACTTCCCATCCCGCCTCGCTCGCCAAGCCCTTGGCCATCTCCAGCAACTGTTCCGTCGGGGTGGCCCGCGGGTTTTCAACGAACCGCGTCAAGACAACTCGCTGGAAAGCAGGCAGGAGCAACCTTAGCATCCCGACTTGGTCCTTGTCTCGGCTAAACGCAAATATTCCCGTTCGCTTTCGCCCCGGAAACTCAGTCTTTAGCGTTTCCAGCAACGCTTCAATCGAGGCCAAATTGTGAGCCACATCAAGGAGAACGAGTGGCTCGCGCTGGACCACCTCAATCCGTCCGGCATGTTTGAAACCCGAAATGGCCGCAGCCAATTGTGGCGTTACCGATACCTTGCGGCGGACACTGAACGCAACTGCCGCGGCGATCGCCACCGCCGCATTGACGGCTTGGTGCCGCCCCAACATCGGCAAGAAAAGCTCAGGAAAGTCGTACTTCATCCCGAGTACATTGCCGTGCGTGGAAAACGTCAATCCACCGTCCACGCTTTGAATTGAATCGACGTGAAAGTCGACACCGAGCTGAATCAACTGAGCCCCCTGCTCCGCCGCAATGCGTTCAATGACCACGCGGGGTTCATCCGGTAAAACACCCGAGACAACCGGAATTCCAGGCTTGATAATCCCGGCCTTTTCGCCAGCGATTTTGGCCAGAGTGTCGCCCAACTGGCGGCAGTGGTCGTAGCTGATCGTCGTGATAACCGAGACATCGGGGAGGCAGACATTCGTCGAATCCAACCGGCCACCCAAACCAACTTCGAACACAGCCGCATCGACTGACTCTTCCGCGAAGTAAAGAAACGCAGCAGCCGTTGCGATGTCAAAAAAGGTTACGCGACGGACTTCAGCCGCATCGGCTTCACGGTCGCACAATTCGACTTGCGGCCAGACGGTGTTCAAAAGGCGGTCAAGCCTTCCGTCGCTGACCGAGTTGCCGTTGATCGCGTACCGTTGGTTAAACGTTTCCAGGTGGGGAGAGGTGTAGACTCCCGTTTTTAAACCGGAAAACTGCAGAATTCGACCGACTAGTCCGGTAACGGACCCCTTCCCCTTGGTCCCCGCGACATGCACGATCGGGTACTCACGCTGTGGATTCCGGAGGACCTCGCAAAGTCGTCGAACGCCGTCTAGCTTGAGTTCCCCGCGCGGCCCCGCTTCTTGCCGCTCGTAATTGATTCGGTCAAAGAGCCGCTCCACTGCCGAGTGAAACGAGGCCCTTTCTGTGGTCGTCATCTTGCATCATTCCCTAAGTGAGCAGGGCAAGGAAAAAACTCCCCGACACCCCTCACCCGAGTAATCTTCCCTGACATCCTAGGGCGTTGCAAG
>JBJTQD010001069.1:0-3280 GCA_046075445.1 Planctomycetota bacterium | reverse complement strand
CTCGAAATCAATCCAGGCTGCAATCGTTCCCAGCAAGCTCAATCCGAGGATCGCTAACGTCCACTGCCGAGCCCGCTCCGCCGACCCAAACATCGGGACGACAATCGCGCCGACCAGCGGGAGCAAAATTGCCAATTCCAGCCAAGGAAAATGCAGTTCGGTCATCGCAACTCCCTCATGATCTCATCCGTCGGGCGCAACCCATCCGATTCTCTTGAAGGGGACCCAGATAACCAATCCGTCCATCTCCGTTCAGCCCGATCGCTCCAGCGAAACACCGCAACAAACGGCCGACAAAGCCAACGATCCAGGGCTGCATCGAGGTAACCGCGCTCCAAACCAAAAAGATAAAGTTGAGACTGCAGCCCTTGCGGCAAAAGCCCAATCAAGCCGCCCCGCCGATTGGTTAAGTAACCACCCGTGGCATTTTCCAGCAGCTGGTAGTCCCGCAACAAAGTCGGAGCCCGCAGCAGTTGGAGCGTTCGCAAACAGGCGTGGCCAATCATGTGCCAAAGCGGCAGGATTCGCAGGCCAAACCCAATCTCCATAACAATTAATCCCAATTGAGTCAGCGAAGCATAAGCCAGCGCGCTTTTGACATCGGACTGCGCCCGGCCCGACAAGGTTGAAACGACAACGGTGACCAACCCCAAACCGACGACAATCCACGAGAGCGCTGGTACCCGGTCAAGCACCGGGCTGATCCGCAGCAGCAAGAAGGCACCAAGATGTATCGAAAGCGCTCCATAAAAAATCGCGCTCGACGGCGTCGGCCCCTCCATGGCCCTCGGTAACCATCCAGAAAACGGGACCAGAGCTGACTTCCCCGCCGCGGCTACAATCAGCAGCAAGCCAATCAAGAAGGCCTGATTCTCGGGCAATGAAATCGCCGCATTTGGCCAACCAGCCGTCCCTGTCAATTGCAAGAATTCGCCTTCGCCCGTGAGATGGTGCAGCAACGCTGCCCCCACCAGAAACGCGCCGTCGGCCACTCGGTAAACAGCCCACACGCGCAGCCCGTTTTCAACCGGCGAAACCCGCTCGTGAAAAAAGGCCACCAGCAACGCAGACGATAAACCGACTAACTCCCAGCCGAGAAAAAGCGTCTCAATCGAACCAGCCAAAACGGCCGTGACGATGCCCAACAGAAACATTGCGAACAGGAAGAAAAATCTCTGATATCCAGGCTCGCGATGCATGTAGTTGGTCGCGAAAGCCGCAATCAATCCGCAGAGGAGATAAGAAAGAATCGCAAACGGAATCGAAAGCCAATCGAATATCAGCTCTAAACGAAAATGAAAATGCACCGCTTCGAGCACTACCCAATCCGCTGCTTTGAAAACGAGCGGTGCAGTGGTATCGGATCGAAAACGCAAAATCGCAATTCCAACCAAAGCCAACAGACCAGCGAAAATCACGATTCGCGACATCCCCGCCGCAAACCGCTCACTCAGCTTCAAACCGAACAACGGCGGCAGCCCCAAAGCCACCAGCAGCAGCGCCGGTGCTCCCGCTACAACTAAAGTCAACGTATTAAAAATGCCTTCAGTATCCACGCTCGCTGCTCTCGCTAAATTCCTTCATTCACCCATGCCCTGCCCCAGCCCGATCCGCTCAAGGGAACGAGACACCCGGCACCAAGCCTCCAGAGACTTGCGCAAATCCAAGATTTCCCCGCCATCCCCGGTACCACTCGACCGAGTGACGAACGCGTGGTAATTCAGAGAGCTCGCCCGTGTAACGAACGAAGTGCTCTCCCTCCAGCAAGTGAATCTCATCCGAATCCGGACTCAATGTGGCGACCTGAACCCAGCCATTTCCGCACAGCCGCCGTATCACCGGGTTGCGTTGCATGATTGAAAGAAAATGCTCAGGTCGTGTCTCAATCACAAACAACAGTCTCACCGGATCGTGAATCTCAACCATCTGAGCACTTAAACCGGTGCGCAAATCACTTGCTGCTCCATCCATCACCCCGAGCAACGACGTGACGTTATGAGGCAGCTTCGAGCCGCAACCGTAACCCGCCACATCAACTCTGGAAAAGTAATACTCGAGGTTGATCCCGCCGCAGACTGGAATCACTGCCCCCAAGGTCCGCGCAAGAATTGCTTGTTCAGCCGTATCCTGCGTCGGATCGTAAGAAACGAGGAATGAGCGGCGGTCCAGAAACAGCCCCCGCGTCCGGGCTCTTCTGGCGACAGTGCAAACCGCATTGGTCGCATGGTTGTACTCGGGGCGAGTTTGAGAAAGATCCTCTGCGCGGGTCTCTACATGCCGCAGCGCAGCAGTTGGAGACATCGAGAGCTCGGCCGATACGAACCGTCGACAACGTTCGTGGGCATTGAGCGGTCGGGCGCGATCAATCAGCTTCTGAACGCCTTCAAACACTTCCTGAACGGCCAGCGGAATTCGCTCGGTGTCCGAATAGCGCACTGAATCGTCACAGGTATTGTGAAACGCGCCGACAAACCACGTATCATCAGGCAGGTTCAAGCCCCGCTCGCGCAGCAAAGCCCTGACCCGCGGATCGTTGGCCATCGCACAAACCGCCCGAGCGTTCGGGCCACCGCGTCCACCACCACAAGCTCCACAGTTGTAAGCCGACTCGTGCGGATTGTTCAAACTCGCCGAGCCATGCCCGCAAACAATCACGACTTGCGAAAAATTCCGAATCAGTCCTATGTCGCGAAGCAGCCGCTCGACCGAATCGGCCATCTCGGACACGGTAAACCCGAGTTGCCCCGGCTCTTTCCCAGGTGCCCCCCCTGCCCTCTCCAAAGTCAATTCCGTCTCGACTGGCGGGGTGAACATTCTCCCAGCGGTTCGTCGCAGTCCCGCGGTGGCTCGCGGAAAAAGCACCCGAGCCACTAACGGTAATGTCGCCAAAGGACCAAACACGGCCATCCCCCAGCCGCCGAGGAAAGAGCGACTGCCAGTGTGCAGCGCATGCGCCTGCTTCCCTAACACCCGCCGCGCGCGTGCTCTTCGATCGTGCGATTCAGTCGCCTCCGACCGAACCTCCTCCACGACGTAGTGCTGTGGCTGAAGAATAATCGGACACAGCGGCACGAAATGCGCGTCGGCCGCGCCGCGATAATACATCGGAACTGCGAAGAAACCTGCCGATCCAAATGTCTGACAATTCGGGTCGAGCTCCTCCAGATGCCGCCGAAAAGACTCTTCCCGGTCGTCGATACAACAGACAATCTGAAAACTTGGTCGCGGCCCTTCCGCTTGCTGCTGCACCTGCCGCAAGCCAATCTGTCGAGTGTGCAAG
>JBJTQD010001068.1:0-1060 GCA_046075445.1 Planctomycetota bacterium | reverse complement strand
TCCCCTGTCGGGCTGCGTATGTCAAATCGATGCCTTTACGCAGCGCGAAGCAGTGGTATCGGATCACTTGGTTTGGTGGCGATATGTATGTTTCCGAATTTGGAAATACCAACCCCTCAATTGAACAACCGGACTTCGGCGGTAGATATACGGACCTAATGCTCGGGAATGCGTTCTACTTCGCATCAATTTCTCGGGGCGGTAAACCAGAGATAGAGGATAAGTTTATCCTTCGCAAGATTGAGCGCAAGGATGGGAGCAGGTTCCCACAGGCTCTTCATCCGGTCATGGACTCAATGCGAGTAGTCAATATTTTTGACGACTTCGGCGAGATGCTCCGTTCGGGACAGTTCGCTTGCTCAGTTTCCCAGGGGATACTGACGGCCAAGTGGCAGAGCCAAGACCGCGAAAAGGACGTTTCGATCGAACTTCAATTCGACGAGAATCGGGCACGCTGTATCAGGCAATTAATTAAATATCCTAATTCCGAAACAATTGAGTATATCTTCAAGTATACGGGTGATGAGGTCGTACCTAGTGGAGCGACCTACCTTGGCTCAGCAAATGGAGTCAACTATAAGTTTGAGTTCGAAGTGAAAGAGATTGACAAAGGTCACGGCAACTCTGACGCATGTTTCCTTCGTTTTTATGGATTTCCGGAACCCAATTTCGGCAAACCCCAGAGAATTTCGCGGAGTACGTTTATTTTTATTGGATTGGGGTTAATGGTTTGCGCGGTTTGGTTCCTTGCTCGACATCATCGGAGTCACTGAAGGCTTCAGGCTTAGAGCATGATTATGCAAAATCATTGAGTTGGCTCGGGATCAGGTAAGAGTTTCGCAGTAAAAATCGCTCAGAGTTTTCGCTCGTATTTCGGGGTAGTATCATGGCCATTCGATCCATTAGCTTGAGACACACGTCCCGGGCAAGACTTCTCGCTAGACGCGGCTTTACCCTGATCAAACTGCTGGTGTGGTCATCGGCATCATTGGCATTTTGACCGGCCTGGTGCTGCCGGCGGTTCAAGCGGTGCGAGAGTCGGGGCGACGGACTACTTGCA
>JBJTQD010001067.1:0-3200 GCA_046075445.1 Planctomycetota bacterium | reverse complement strand
CGCGGTTGAGTCAAATCTGAGTGCCGAGTCAACCAAGCGGCTGCGACCCACCCTACCTCTTCCCCGTAACTCCGCGACAGGAACTCCCAGGCACCCCTAACGACGCAGTTGCTTGAGCAGCTTCATCATTTGGTCAACGTCCAGCGATATCTCCTCGCCCGGCATTGCGGCTTGGATCAGCGTGCGCCAGCGCTCGGGGATTTCATCCAGCTCAACGCGCTGGTTGCTGTTTTTGTCCCAGCGCTCCATCAGCCGCAAGGCCTGCTCCCGAGCCGCATCCTCAGCACTGGCCGCAGGGCCGAATTCCTGCCGAGCCCGAGTTTCTGAAAGCGGAATCGCGACGTCGAAATATCCGATCATCATCTCTTCCCAAGTTTGATCGCCCCAGCGAACTCGGCTCTTGGAATCAGGGTTGTTCAGGTTCTTTTCAGAATTGTCGTACTTGGCCGTGCAGAAGATTTTCGTTCCTTTCGGAAAAGTCATCTGCGCCGCAGCCAAATATGATGTCTGCCAATTGAAGTCATACTCCGGAACATCGAGCAGGGTCTTCCGCTCTCCATCGGGCAGAACCGCCTCGTATTTAAAAGCTTGTCCGCGTAAGTGCATGTGTGGCATCAGGCTGATAATGGGCCATTCGCCGAGCGGACGGCGATTGGCTGCCGTTTCGACATGCCCCCGCTTTCCGGGCGGGATGTTGATTCGCGGGTTCACCGCGCTCGTCGTGCAGACTTCATGCGTGATCTCGCTGGCGCTGGCAAAGACCAAGCCGAGTTCGCTGAGGTCTTCTTGCGGCGAACCGATTGGCGTGTAGTGCACTTGGAAGACCAGCTCGGAGTCCTTAGGCAGACGCTTCGCCATACCAGCCGGCAACGTTTGCGGCAGCATCCCGGGAACGTATCCGCACAGAAATCCATCCAGCCCTTCGTTGCTTCCTCCCAGCCCATCAGAGCCGCGTGGCCGAATGAAGCAGAGGATGTGGTGCACGACGCGCAAGTTGCTCGGTCGCAACTCGGCAGCTTGAATCCATTTGTCTTCGACAAGTTTGGGATCGACGACGAAGTACGTATACTTGACGTCCCCCTTGGCTCGAACCTTGACCGGTTCCGGTGTGATTTTCAAAACCAGATCGGGGGTTTTCGGCAACTGCCAGCCTGCGACGAACTCAGGCGCCGGGGGAACGGTACTCAGGTCGCCCGCCGGCGCCCCCGCGGCAACCCAGTCCAGCAGAATCTGTTTTTTCTCTGGGCTGAGACTGCAGTCGTTGGCCCACTTTCCGAATTTGGGGTCGGCGTGCCAAGGCGGCATCCGGTTGTCCTTGACCACTTCACCAATCATTTCGGCCCAGCCAGCAACCTCTTCGTAATCACTCATTGCAAAAGGGCCGATTTGTCCCTCTCGATGGCAACGCACGCAGTGTTCGTTGAGGATCGCCGCGACATGCGAGGCATACGTGATCGAAGCTGAATCGCTTGGTTTGCGCTGAAATGAAATCAAGCAGCCCGGCGCTTCGGTTCGCGGTGTTTCAATCTGAGCTCCCGAAAGCAACGCATCGATCGCCAACTTCAAATCCTCGCGCGTCGACTCTTTGCGCTGATAACCGACACCATATTGATCGTCGACTCTTCCCTGATAACGAATCGCGCCCGACTCATCCAGCAAGACGACTTCCGGGGTCCGTGTGATCTTCAATTGCCGCGCGAGGTGCTGGCCAATGTCGCGAGCGAACTCAAATGAAAGCTTGTGCTCGCGTGCAAAGGCCGCCATCTCTTCGAGTGAGTCTTGCGGATTTGGGTCAACCGCGAGGAACTCGACTTTTCCTTGATACTGCTCGGACAATTGCTGCAGTCTTCCCGCGTAGAGTTTGGCCAAAGGACAGCCAGTGCCAAGAAAGGCAACAACTCGAACTTGTTTGGCTTGAAGAGGCCAAGCAACCGGTTCGCCGCGAAAGCCTTTCAATTCGACAGCCGCTTCGGAGCCTTCGGTATTGGCTGACGGTGTGCCTTGCGGAAGTGAGTCCTGTGCAAAACATTGACTCTGATAGCACTCGCTGGCCGAAACTCCGAAGGCAAGCATAGTCAACGCGAAAAGCTTCTGTGCGAATTTCAGTGTTACCATCAGAATTCTCCAATTGGCTAAATTTGAGCCAGCAGCGCGGTCTCGATAAAGTCAGGCTTTAGCAATCGAGTCAGTGGGGGACTTGTCTCCACGGGACTGGCCAGTCCGTTTCACCAGCCAAAGGGGACTCGCGACGGCGGGCGAAAACCGGCCGGGCCATTCGGCGGCCTTAGCCAAACTGCGGTCAAGACCGTTCCCCGTTTCAACCCGTATCAAACTGCCAGAAAACGCCCAAGCAGACAACTCGAATTCTGTCCTCGGAACGGCAACCCGCGGGTTCCCCCGCAGACTCGGCCTTGAATTGGCGCTTGCCGCGAGCGTAAGATTCTTGCTCGGGAAACCGGAAAGAAACTTCGCCACCACGGGGACTTAACCCCAGCCGCGGTCGCTAGGTTTCGGCTTTCTCTCCTGGAATAGAAATTTACTTTGATTCGGCAGCTACTGCTTTTAGATCAGAGCTTTCGACCAGTCTTCAATTGGATCACTTCATGAAATGCCAAAAGTGTGAGAAACCTGCCACGTTTCACATCACCGACCTGACGGTCGAGCCGCTGATGGCACTTCATCTCTGCCCAGATTGTGCAAAACAGTACCTGCAGCCCGAACAAGCCGCGTTGCCAGCCCCGACGATGTCGAGCGTGATCGACAAGCAGCTGAAACTGGAGCAGACGGCCGAAGAACTAAAGGAACTCGACTCCAAAAGCTGTCCGGTCTGCGGGGTTAGCTTTTTCGAGTTTCGCCAGGCCGGTCGGCTGGGCTGTCCGCACGACTACGAATTCTTCCAAAGCGAACTTGAGCCTTTGCTGCTGAACGTGCATGGCAACACGAAGCACGTTGGCAAGCACCCCCGACGAACTCCGCTGGAGAACGAAACGACGAATCAAGTCATCCAGCAGCGGCGCGAACTGCGCGACGCTGTTGAGACCGAGGATTACGAGCGAGCCTCCCGGATTCGCGACCAAATCCGCACATTTGAGACGGATGTGCGCGACGCTGCCGATAGCGGCAAGGAACCGAAGAGCCGCAAGGGGAGCAAAGGATGATCATCGAAGACCTGGCGGACCGGATTGGCGAATGGCTCCGCG
>JBJTQD010001066.1:0-7570 GCA_046075445.1 Planctomycetota bacterium | reverse complement strand
ATGGATACTTCGGTTCCCTTTTTGACCGACGACCAAGGGCAGGCTAATTCGTATCCGCTCAATCAGTTTTATCGCACGCCCAACTTCGAGCGGCTCGCAGGGCAGGGGGTGAGGTTCAGCAACTTTTATGCGATGAGCGTCTGCTCGCCGACCCGTGTTTCGCTGATGTCCGGTCAGACTTCGGCGAGGCACCACACCACCCAGTGGATCGATCCGGCTCAACCAAACAGCGGAAAGTTTGGTCCGCCACAGTGGAACTGGAAAGGCCTCACCTCAAACTCCGTGACGCTGCCGCGACTCCTCCAAAAGGCTGGTTACCGAACTATCCACTGCGGCAAGGGACATCTCGGTCCGTTTGATTCCGAGGGCTCGGATCCGAGAAATCTCGGGTTCGATTTGAATATCGGCGGCTCAGCCGCCGGCCAGCCGGGCAGTTACTACGGGCGGGAGAACTTTGGTAACAGTCCGGGGCCGCGTGTTCGCTGGGGCGTTCCCTCGCTAGAGAAGTATCACGGGCAAGAGTTGTTTCTTACTGAAGCCCTCACGCGAGAGTTTAACGTTGCCATCGCTGACGCGGCGTCTGAGGGCAAACCTTTCTTCGGCTACTTCGCTCACTATGCCGTCCACGCTCCGTTTCAGCCCGACCCGCGATTTGTTGGCAACTATCCTGGCGTCTCGAAAGAGCTGGCCGCTTTTGGAACGCTCGTCGAAGGCGTCGACGATTCCCTCGGCAAAGTGCTCGCGCAGCTGGATCAGCTGGGGGTCGCTGAAGAGACGCTGGTTGTTTTCCTCGGCGATAATGGAACTGACTCCCCGCGAGGCGATCAAAATGCGATCAGCTGCGCTGCCCCTCTTCGCGGCAAGAAGGGAACTCACTACGAGGGCGGGATGCGGGCTCCCTGTCTGATCACTTGGGCCAAAGTCAATTCGCAGTCGGCGGTTCAGCAGCAATGGCCGATCAAAGCCGGCAAAGTCTTGCCGCAAATTACGGCGGTCTACGACGTAACGCCAACGCTCTTGCAGTTGGCCACGGGCTCGACAGCGGAGTTGCCTCAGCCCAGCGATGGACGCTCGCTCTGGCCGGAACTGGCTGGCCGCGGGCCAGCTGAAGAGGGAAGCTTTTTAATGCATTTCCCCCATGAGCATCGCAGCAGTTATTTCACCGTGCTGCGCCGCGGCGACTGGAAACTCATTTATCACTGGCGGCGGCCCCCAGCGGAACGCAACGAACTGTTTGATCTCAGCCGCGACCCGGCAGAGTCTCAGAATTTGGCTTCGCGAGAACCGGAAAAGCTGCGAGCGATGCTTGGCGCGTTACAGGAGGCTCTCGAAAAGTCAGACGCTCAGCCGCCACTGGCCGACGATCGAGTTACAGCTTTAAAAATCGAGATTCCAGACTAAAGGGCTTTCGTTAATTTAGAGACGCCCCAGTTCCGCTTTCCAGCGTTCTTTCTCAGCATCAGTCAGATCGCGCCAATCGCGTTCCTCCAATCCGGCGACCATCGCCCAGAGGAGGTTGAGGCTGACGTCAGGGTGTTTGCTTCGCACCCGCTGAAAGGCTCCAAGCGGTCCGATGCGGCGGAGATCGGAAACCGAACGGATCCCGGCTTCGACCAACCAGTGCGCGCTGGTTACTCCCAAGTTGCGGAGATTCCCCGGAGGCTGGTCCAAGTCCGCCTCGCGCGCAGCGCAGCCAACATCGGCAAACTTCGCTTCGAGTTCCACCAAGTGCTGTCCGGTCGCCGTATGGACAATGACCGCTCGATTCCTCCCGGCGCTCTGAATTTGGCGCACGCCATGCCCGAAACTCTTCAGCCGTCGCTTGGTCTGCGATGACCCGAGGTTCACATAGAGCCTCGCTCCTTTTGGTTCACCCATAAAACACCGCCAGCCAAACAGTTGGCTCCTCTGTCGTGGTCCACTCGATTCGATGCCGACACCCGGCAGGTAAATCGACGGTATCGCCAGGGCCGAGGTTCACGACTTTCCCGGAAACATTCAACCTCGCAGCACCGCGAAGCAAAGCAACCCACTCATGCTGCTCCTGCTCATACCAAAATCCCTCGGGAGAAGCTTGGCCCTGCGACGTGATTCGCTCAATCCGCACGTTTCCTCGCGCGAGCAAGGATTCAAATCGTTCCTCGATGTCTGCCTGAGGCAAATTGGAAAACAGGTTCATAAGCCGCCTCTCAAGCTGTATTCGGTTCTCGGTAACGCTATTCTAGGCCTTAAGAGGCTCAAGCTTGAGGTCTTGCCTAACAGCTCCCAGAGCCAAGGACAATTTTAAAGGGCCGCCGATGATTTTCCGAATCCTCGTCTTTACTCTGTTAGCGAGCAGCAGTCTCGCAGCGCTGCTCCCGGGGCAAACTCATGAAATCCATGTTTCCCTGCAGGGAGATGATCGAAACAACGGCTCTGAGAACCAACCCTTGGCAAGCCTCCCCGTCGCTCAGCAGCGTGTGCGGGAGCTGATTGCTAATGGACACAATGGTCCGATTGAAGTGCGGATTGGTAGCGGAGTTTGGCGGCTGAGTAAGCCTTTGGAATTCGATCAGCGCGACGCGACCGCTGCGACCCCAGTTACCTACCGCAGCCACCCGGGCGAGAAGGCCATTCTTAGCGGCGGGCTGGAACTGACCAATTGGCAACGGGAGGGTGACTTTTGGGTAACTCCCTTTCCGGAGTTGGCCGAGCCGATGGAAAGGCCAAGGTTACTGCTCGTTAATGGCCGTGAAGTAACATTGGCGAAAGAGCCTGACGATGGATTCTATCGAGTCGCAAAGGCAGGTCCGGATCGGCGGACTGCGTTTCATTACAACCCGGAAGGATTTGTTCAGCCGGCTGAGCCAGCCACTGTCGAGCTGGTCTTCCTGCACGACTGGTCCATCACCCGAGTGCAACTAGACCAAGTTGATTTGAGTAATCAACAGCTTGTCTTCCGGAATCGAATTGGCGGTGACCATGAATTCTTTGCCATCGATGGATTTGAGCCCCAAGCTCGCTACCGGCTGGAGAACGATCGAGCGTTTGCTGATACAGCGGGCGAGTGGTACTGCGATTCCCGAACAAAGAGGCTACTGATTCGAGCCGCGGAAACCGAAACAGCCTCGCCCCGAGTTGTCCTCCCGCTGCAGAGTACGTTGATCCGTGTTCAGGGAACAGCCGATCAACCGGTCCGCAATCTGACTTTCGTCGATCTCGCCTTTGAAGAAACTCGCTGTACCCTTCCCGCAGCTGGTGGAGCAGAGGTTCAGGCCGGATTTTTCCAGCCTCGTGGCGAGGCGTCCGAAGCTGAAAGTTGGTTCAATCGACTGGCACCGGCCGTTGAACTGGCCTTCGCCGAAAACTGTACAGTGCAAAACTGCCGGTTCGCAAATCTCGGCGGCGGAGGAGTCTACGTCCACCAGCAAGCTCACGGCAACAAAATCGAAGGCTGCGAGTTTCGGAGCTTGGGCGGATGTGCCGTGATGCTGGGCGACCCGAACCCTGCTCGCTCAGCGAATGAAGAGCGTTTGGTTTGCCGAGATAATCAGCTTCGAAATTCCGCGCTCTCAGACTGCGGCCGGATTCTCTTTGGCTCAGTCGGCGTTTGGGTTGGCATCACATCGGGCTCCACTGTCGAGGATAACGAAATTTCGAACCTCCCATACACTGGAGTCTCTGTCGGTTGGCAATGGAATCCCGAACCGACCGGTTGTGAGAAGAACGTTGTTGCCGGCAATCACATTCATCATGTGATGCAATTGCTCTCTGATGGTGGCGGGATATATACGCTGGGACAGCAACCGGGGAGTATGCTCCGCAACAATCGAATTCACGATGTGCCGCTCAATGCAGGACGAGCTGAAAGCAACGGAATCTTTATGGATGAAGGGAGTTCGCTGATCGAAGTGACAGGTAACGAAATTTTCGCAACCGCCCGAGCGCCGATCCGCTTTCACAAAGCTCAAGACTTGAAGGTCCAAGGGAACCGGTTGCGACTTGCTCCCGGCCTCAGTCCGTTCACTTACAACGCGACTGACCCCGCGAGAATCGTTACCGAGCCGAACGAGTTAATTCAGGAGCAAGTGAAATGATGCCGATTGTTTTGCGGCCTTTCGGGATGGTTTTGAAAGTCATGGCATTCGTATGGACGGTAGCTTGTTTCAGCCCGGCGATATGGGCTGATTCCGCTTCAGAGCGAAACGAACCCCGGATCGAAGGCTATACCAACCAACTCAGCTACCTCGGCGGAGAGGAAGTTGCTTTTCATCTCTCCAGCAATGCCGGCTTGGCCAGCGTGCGTATCGAACGGGTCGGACCGAGTAACCAGTTGGTACTGGAGCAGGCGGAGATCCAGGTCAGCGAACAGTCGGTTCCCGATCGAGCGTCGTCGGATGGATGCAATTGGCCAGCGACATGGAGATTCAAACTGCCAGAGCAGTGGTCCAGCGGCTTGTATGAAGCGACTTGGACAATTCGGCCGGTGAGCGCTGAAGCTCCGTCAGGTTCGACGAAGATTCACTTCATAGTCCGTTCCTCGAAACCAGGAGAAAGCTCGAAAATCCTGTTGCAATTGTCGACCAATACTTGGAACGCATATACCAACTGGGGCGGTCACAGCCTTTATTCGTTTCACGATCGAGATGGCTTGCAGGGACATCGCGTCTCGTTTAATCGTCCTCAAGCTTCCGGCCAGTTCTACAACTGGGAAAGTCACTTTGTGCGTTGGGCGGAAAGCAATGGATACCAACTCGATTACGCTGCTAACTCGGACTTGGAATTTCATCCAGAAGTGCTTGCCCATTATCGGCTGGTATTGAGTGTCGGCCATGATGAGTACTGGTCGTCGCCAATGCGCGACCAGCTAGAGGCGTTTATTCGCAATGGTGGCAATGTTGCTTTCTTCAGTGGCAATACCTGCTGCTGGCAGGTCCGCAGTGAAGAGCAGGGAAGGGCACTGACTTGCTGGAAGCAGGCTCACGTATTCGATCCGCTTTTCCGAAATGGCGACCAGCGTTTGCTCAGCACGCTCTGGAGTCACCACTTGGTAGGTCGGCCTGAAAACCAGTTGACTGGCGTCGGTTTTCTCTGGGGTGGCTACCATCGCAGCCACGGCCAATTGATGGATGCCGACGGAGCGTACGAAGTGCATCGTCCTGAGCACTGGATCTTCGAGGGGACTCAGCTTTTGAGAGGTCAGAAGTTTGGTGGAGCCCACACGATCGTTGGATATGAATGCGATGGATGCGAACTTCAGTGGCGTGATGGGCTGCCGTTTCCTACGGGGGGCGATGGAACGCCAGCGGAGTTTGAAGTGCTCGCGACTGCACCGGCAAAGTGGGCCCCGGATGACAGTTGGTGGTATGAACAATTTCCGAAGGATCGCGAGGGCAATGCCGTACTGGGAGTCTATACCCGTGGCGGTATTGTCTTCACTTGTGGCTCAACGGATTGGGCTCACGGACTGTCCGGCAACGATCCGGTCGTCGTTCGGATTACCCGCAACATTCTCGATCGATTGGCGCGCTGAGCGCCAAAGGGATTTTACTTGTCGTTTTTCGGCTTAGATTCGCTGTTCAACTTGGCAGAATCCGCGACTTGCATGAAGTCGGGAGCCGTGACGCCCATAGAAAGATAAATGCTCATCATCGAATCGACTGAGATATCCGCCGGGATCACTTGCTCTACCGGGACCAGTAGCATCGCGCCGCCGAAGGGCACGGGAGCAGTGGGAATCATCACAATCTGATACTCGCGATCGCCGACCAAAAACTTCTGCGGCGATACGAGGAAGGCGAGGATCGTCGGGCCTTCGCGGCTGCCGAAAAAGCAGTAAACAGCCGACATCCCTTTGATTGCTTCTTTGTTATTGGTGTCGAGCATCTCGACGACTTGCTTGCTGGTTCGGTAGATGCTGCCAATCAAGGGCACTTTTCCAAACATTCGCTCCATCAAGCCGCTGAAAAAGGACTTCGCCCCGAACTCCACGACCATTCCCAGACTCAGCACGACCAGCAGTACGACCAGCCAACCGACGATGTAGCTGGCGGTCGAGTTGGGCAGCACGGAGACCCCAATGTTCTTCAGGAGCCCCCCCAGCGCAGTCGACGGGCCAATCAGCATCGAGACATAACTGGAGACCCAGCCGACAATCGCGACCGTGACCACGAGCGGGAGAATTGCGAACACTCCGGCGAAGAAATAACGCACCAAGTGTGTCCAAATCTCTTTGACTAGACGTTGCATAAGATTGAGACTGTCAGAGTAGAGAATATCGAGAAAGAGTCTGCGGTTAAATGTAACATTCGACTATTGTAGCGAGCCTATCAGCAACTGCTCAGCCCCGAGTTCGGTAACGTCTCCTAGTATTCTGATAGCCTCTGACTTGATATTCTAAGGCCTCGGCGTTGCCCGATAGGTGTTGTTTTGGCAACTCAATTGTCAGAGTTTTAACGTAGGGTCGAAAATCCGTCATGCCGATCCGCTCGACATTTTCCCCCATTCTGACCAGTCAAACGCTTAAGGTTGTCGCCTTTCAGGCTCTGGCAGTTGCTGTCTATGCCTGCTTTCCACTTTGGCTGGAAATGCGGAACTCGAGCGACCAGATTTTAACGCTCCCCTCGGATATTCATGCTGCGCTGGGAATCATTCTCGGCTGGCTGCTGACATTTCGCTCCAATGTTTCTTACTCTCGCTGGTGGGAAGCTCGAGGGCTTTGGGGCTCTCTGGTCAACTGCAGTCGCAACCTCGCTGTGAAGGTTTGCGATTTGGTGAAAGCGGATGATGTTGGATTGCAGCGATGCCGCAGAGCGATTGTCGCCTTTCCCTTTGCACTGAAAGACTTTTTGCGAGGCGAAGCGAGTGTTCGGAAAATCAAAGGCTATGAGGAGGCCAAGCACGAACCGGAGCACCTACCCTCCTATCTTGTTTCCCAGATTTACGATCAATTTCGTGAGTGGAGACGCCGCGGTCTGATCGATGGGTCTGATTTAATCGTTCTCGATCATGAGGCCAATCGTTATCTGGATATCTGTGGTGCATGCGAGAAAATTCAAAACACGCGATTGATCGGCTCCTATCGAACCTTTGCCCGCCAATGCGTGATCCTCTATCTGGGTACGTTCCCTTGGGGGATGGTGCATGACTACGGTTGGTGGGCGATCCCCCTGACAGCAGTTGTTTCTTACTTCATGATCGGGATGGAAACGGTCGCCGAAAACGTCGAACTCCCCTTCGGTTACGATGAGGATGATCTCGATCTCGATCGGCTTTGTATCGTGATCGAGAAATCAGTCAGCGAGACTTTCCAGCGGCATGGAATCAAAGCCTAGGCAGGCTCCCGCACTTGGTGGCTAGGATTGCTCAGGGGAAGTCAAAGCCGCCAGCCGCTCGCGAAACAAACCCACCCTGACCAGCGGACTCTGTTCGAAACATCTCGTGACCGAAAGCTCGTCATTGGAGATCCAGAAAATCGCGTCTTGCCGGAACTCAAGACCGACATGGCGGGCTTCAGCTAGTTGAAAGGCTACCGCCCAACCGGGCTCGGCATGGCCATCTTGAGGAGAGTACCCGGTCAGCCGCACATGCC
>JBJTQD010001065.1:0-5230 GCA_046075445.1 Planctomycetota bacterium | reverse complement strand
CCCAAGGCCACAAGTTGATGCCTTGGTTTCTCGGGAAGAAGTAAGGGAAATTCGGAAGTACGAATGCGGAATGCGGAATTCCGACAATCTGGTGCAATGGCTTTTTATTACCCCAACTCAACCAGCTCTTTTTTCGGCTTTGGCGTCGGGTTGGCTCGGCGGTGATTGACCCAGTTACGGTTCGCCGCGACCGCTCGCTGCTCATGCTCGGAGCTGAGCAACTGGTAATGGACATTCCGCTGGCGGGGTGTGTAGCCCAGTTCGCTGATCGACGAGCGAATCTCGTCCAGCGTCAGATAGTGCACTGTGCCGGCTTCGGCGACGACGTTTTCCTCGATCATCAGACTGCCCATGTCATTGGCGCCGAATTGCAGCGCGAGTTGCCCGACCTTTAAGCCTTGGGTTACCCAGCTCGATTGCATGTTGGCAAAGTTGTCGAGATACAGCCTCGCGACGGCGAGCATCTTGAGGTACTCGTAGCTGCCGGTGGGAAGCGTCTGAGCCATTTGCGTGTGCTCGGGCTGGAAGGTCCAGCAGATGAACGCGGTGAAGCCCCCCGTTTCATCTTGCAGTTGCCGCAGTCGCTCGAGGTGTTCGATCCGCTCGGCCAGCGTCTCGACATGGCCAAACATCATCGTCGCGCTGCTTCGGCCGCCCAGTTGATGCCAAACTCGCATCACGTTCAGCCAATCGTCAGTCATCACTTTTCCACGGGTGATAGCGCTGCGAACTCGGTCGACCAAAATTTCCGCTCCACCGCCGGGGAGACTTCCCATGCCGGCTGCTTTTAAACGCTGCAGCACTGTCTCCAGCGGGAGCTTGTTGACTTTTGTGAAGTGGTAAATCTCGGGGGGGCTGAAGCCGTGCACGTTGACCATCGGAAACTGTTGCTTGATCCCCTGCAGCATCTCTTCATACCAATCGAGAGTGAACTTCGGATGCAGTCCACCTTGGAGAAGAATCTGATCGGCACCGAGCGAGACGGCTTCGGCAATCTTCGCGTGCAGTTGCTCTCGCGGCAGCACATAGCCTTCTGGGTCTTTCGGTCCGCGGTAGAAGGCGCAGAAGTCGCAGACAGCCGTGCAAATGTTGGTGTAGTTAATATTCCGATCGATGTTGTAGGTGCGATACGACTCGGGGTGCAGGCGACGCGTGACGGCATCCGCAGCCGTGCCGATCGCGGCTAGATCTCCAGACTGCAGTAAGGAGAGCCCTTCGGCTGGGGTGAGCCGTTGGCCGGAAACTGCTTTTTCAAGCAACTGAGCAAGCATGGTATTTCAACTCGCAAGGGTGAGGCAGCAAGCCTTCTTCGGCGGCCCAGCTGCAAAACAGGTTCATCGCTTTTCGTTCGTCAGCGCCCAGCCGATAGTTCAGGAACTCGGTGAAGTAGCGAAGGCAGTCGCCCACCGAAAGATCGTAGCGAGCCGCATGATGCTTGGCGAGCTCAGCCGTTTGCGCAAGTCCCAAGTCGCGCGAGATGTTGAGGACTTGGCTCAGCCGTTCGCATTCCACACCCGGCCGCGCGGCCCAGACGGCGAACACAAATGGCAGGCCGGTCCATTCGTTCCACGCTTGGCCGAGGTCAACTTGCCAAGGGAACTCTTCAGCTGAGGTGTCGCGAGCGAGTTCCGAGCTCGGGCCCGACTTGGCCGAGGTGGGAGCCGAGCGATGCATTGCCCGGTCGCCGATCACCAAGACAGCGTCTGTAGTTGCAAGCTTGTAGTCAGCTAACATCGGCAGCGGGCGGTACTCAGGACGCAAGCCAAGCTTTCGTTGCAGCAACAACTTGGTCAGAGCCACGCTCGTGCGCGAACCCTCATCCAGGGCGACGGTGCGGATTTCTTCGAGCGGCCGGCGACTGAGCAGTTTGACGCTCCAAACGGGACCGCAGCAGCCAATACAGGCATCGGAGACAATTGTGTAGTCATCGCCAAGTGCAACTTCGATGATTGGAATCAGAGCGACGTCGAGTTGTCCGCGAGCCAAGCGGTCGGCCAAGCGACTGGGGAGGTCGAGGAGCAATTCGTCGTTCGGCGCAAGGCGAGGCAGTTCGTGCACTAGCGGCACTGTGTTCAGGTAGGAGACTGCGCCAATCCGAAGCGAGGACATGGAATTATCAGCCCCAGCTTTTTCGGGGGCCACTGAAGTTTTGAATCGCGGGGAACCTTGGCACTGAAAGAGTGAATCGTTCAGCCCCTTTGCGAAGGGGAAATTCCCTGTGGAATGAGCCTTATCGGGCCGTCGCAGCAGCGAGTTACGGACCGAAAGTTCATCCCTCGCGAATCTTAACCGCAGGGTGCTGTGCGACTCAACGTCCACCAGGCTTCGATCGCCGAAAATGCGTCGATTTTGCGGCTCAGGTAAGCCTGTTAAACCTTGGCGTTTATAGGCGTGGTCGCGATTCAAACTGCTGCAGCGGATTTTCTTTTTGAGACGGTCGATTTGAAATCAACGAGGCGGCAAGAGAAACGCCTCGAACTCCGTTCGGTGACAGCCCTGTGGAAGGAACCCGGGAAATGAAGCTGCAAACAGGCTTGGTGGCACTGCTGCTGGTGGTTGGAATCGGTCAATTGGCCGAGGCTCAACTGACTCAAATTGGTCGTGATTACCGCCAGCCAATGACCTACTCACCGGATGATCCATTCACCAAGGGATTGGTCTACCGCCTGCAGACCGGTCAAGCTGGCAAGTACTTCAACTGCGACTGCGAAGAAGAAAAACGTTACTCGCCTTACATCTACTGGCAGACGGTTTGCAATCACACCCATCCCAAGCCGTACTGCACTGTACTGCTGCGGGACTTGCATGAAGTGAAAGAACGAGTTCGCGCGGGGGCATGCCGCGGCGGACAGAACTGCACCTGCGGTCAATGTCAGCAGACGACAGGCGGAGGCTATTATTTAGCAGAGAATGACGGACAAGCCACAAGCGGAGCCGCGAGCGGCGAAGCGGCACAGCCCGCAAGCGCTCAGGCCGAAGCGACCGGCGACCACATTGTCTACGGCAGCCGCGCCACGCGTCAACGTTTGGCTCAGCAAGGCTCCTTCACCGCGCCAGCCAGTGAATCCGCCGCAGCACAAACCGCGGACTCACAGAAACTTCCGGTTCGCCGCTAGTTTCAGGTCCCATGAGTCCCATAAGTCCCATGAGCATCTCTGTTGCGTGGTTTTGGATTCTGTCCCAACCGGCCAACCGGAAGATAATTAATCGGTGACCGCACCGGGGGCGAGGTCGGGAGACCATCGCCCAGCGCGACCGCATTGCGACCAGAGCGCATCCGCAGTGCGTCCGCAACTCCAAAACAGTGCGAATTCTCGTTTTAACCACCAACCCCAGCGGGGAACTTTTCGGAGGCGGTGACGCCTTTGTGATATTCGTGGTAAACGAACACCGGGTAGGCTGCATCAGCAAAGTGTTTTTCGATCAACTCTTTCACCGAGTTCCACTCCAAACCTCCGACCCCAGTTGCCAAACGCGGCATCGCGAGGCTGGTGATTCCTTCCCCATCAGCCACTCGTCGCAGGACTTTCAGCGCGTGATTGACGTTATCCAATCGCGCACGGCCGGGATGTCCACCTCGCCCCGACTCGGCTGACTCTTGGGTCAACAAATTGAAGATCCTCGGTCCGCCCGCACCGACCCATTGCCAGACCTCACCTGGTTCTGGGTTTTGATTGTGGCACCAGTGCCGGAAGTCTTTGACCATCGCTGGCCATTGCTCGCGGAGAGCCAAAGCCAAGCCTTGATTGAAGTGATCGAAAGGCGCAACGCCATGAGCGATCGCGTTGGCTTGAGTGAGTAGGATATCGCCGGATACTAACTGAATCATTTCTTTGCCTCCTGAAAAAGCTGTTCGGTGTTTCTTTTCAGAGCAAAAGGCATACCTAATATTTTTTATGACTAAAGAACCCGGAAATTCGCGATCTGGGTCGAATAGACGTGCGTCCTAAGCACACTCAACTAGCTCATTTGGCACACTGCGAGTGAAGGCGTTAAAGTGATCTGTTCCAAGGGTTCGACCGGAGGCTAGCGCCTTTCCGCTCAGTAAAGCCGGAGCCGATCAACAAATGCCCCCTCGCTTGGGCCTCTCACTCTTTGAGCGGTTCGGCGCTAGCCGCCGGTTGAACCCAGTGGACGGCTTGCCTCATAGCCGGTGCTCCGACAAAGAGTGCATTTGCCTGGTCCGTCCCTGAAAAAAGCGGTACTGTTATCCTTAGCTTTTTTCGAAAGTCAGGAGCGAAGCTTGAATCACTCAGGCGTGATCGGTTAGCCTTTTCCCTTTTGCTTCCTGCTCTTCTCATTGCCAGGCGACGATGTCCGACTCAACTGATCCCAAGCCAACTGGATTTTCCACTCTCGCGGTGCATGGCGGCGAGGCTCGCGAAAAGGCGTTTTTCTCTTTGACCTACCCGATCGTTTGCGCCGCGACTTATTCGTTTGAAAACACTCAAGCGGTGATCGATTTCATTGGGCAGGACCTGCCGCGAGGCGAGTACGGCCGTTATGGCAATCCCAACGAGATGGTGGTCGAGGAAAAACTCGCTGCTCTTGAGGGTGGTGAGTCAGCCATTCTGTTTTCGACCGGAATGTCGGCGTTCGTCTGTTTTCTGATGGCCAAACTCGCCGCGGGCGATGAGGTGATCTTCTTTGACGAGTGTTACCGCCGCAGTCGCGATTTTTGCCAAACGGATTTGGCTAAGTTCGGCGTCGTTACCCACCAAGTTCCCACCGGTGACTTTGCGGCGATGGAGGCGGCGATCACGCCGCGCACAAAATTGCTGGTCAGCGAGTCACCGACCAATCCTCACATGAGCGTGATCGACCTCGCCCAGTTTGCGGCACTTGGTAAGCGTCGCGGGATCGAGACGATGATCGACGCGACCCTCGCCACGCCCTTTAACCTCAGGCCACTGGAAGCTGGCGTCGACTACGTCTGGCATTCGGTTACCAAATACTTGGCGGGTCATAACGACCTGCTGGCCGGAGCACTGGTCGGATCAAAAGCCGGATTGGCCAGCACGAAACATCTCCGCGGGATTATTGGCGTGATCAATTCGGCTCACAACTGTTACCTTCTGCAGCGCGGGCTGAAGACGTTCCCGCTGAGAATGGAACGGCACAATGCGAATGGCCAAGCGGTCGCGGAGTTTCTGGAAAGCCACCCTGCAGTCTCCAAGGTTTACTATCCAGGGCTGAAATCGCATCCGCAATATGAGTTGGCCAAACGCAC
>JBJTQD010001064.1:0-9986 GCA_046075445.1 Planctomycetota bacterium | reverse complement strand
GCTAGAGTCAATGACAAAAGCTACCTCGACCGATTCTTTCGCGAAGGACGTGCCGCGGCGAGCTTGAGTCATCCCAATATCGTACGGATCTACGACCTCGCCAACGAAGAGGACGTTTATTACATGGTGATGGAGTACGTCCCCGGGGTCGACCTCCACCAGAAAATTGAGAATGAAGGCCCGGCAAAGATTGAAGATGCGTTGAGCTATCTCGGGCAAGCCGCGGAAGGGTTGGCCCACGCCCATGCTCGCTCGATCGTGCATCGGGATATCAAACCGGCAAACTTGTTGCTCACCTCCGACGGCACGCTGAAGATTCTCGACCTGGGCTTGGCCCTCGTAAATGAAGAACAGGAATCGCTCACGCTGATGTATGATGAGAAGGTCATGGGCACAGCCGATTTTCTTGCGCCCGAGCAAGCGCTCAACAGTCACAACGTCGACGCCCGCGCGGATATCTACAGCCTTGGCTGCACGCTCTACTATCTGGTGACTGGCCAGCCGCCGTTTGCCGAAGGGACGATTGCCCAGCGGATCGCGATGCATCAGAGTCGGGACCCGAAGCCGCTGCGAGAGCTACGCGCCGATTGTCTGCCGCTCGTCGATGCACTTTGCGAGCGCATGATGAAGAAGTCGCCTGCGGACCGCATCCCCAGCTGCGAAAAGTTACTCCAAGCGATCGAGATCTGTCGCGAGTCACTCGTGCCTGCCGTGACCAGCGCCAACGAACAGTACTTGCCTTCCGCATCCGCTCGACAAGCAACTCGGCCGGTCGCTGCGCGGCAAACACCCCCCAGCGCTCAAGCGAAACAAGTCTCAACTCCCGCGGCGACAGCGACGACTCCCGCTCGCCATCCGCTCAAGCCGCCATCGCCGCCAATCCCGCCGTCACCTCCGCCGGTGCCCGCAGCGACTGTTCGCCCAGCGACAACTCCCAAGTCAGCAGCCGCAGCGCCCGCGGCTCAGTCGGGTGCAACCGATCGGCCGAAACCGGTTGCTCCAGCCACCCCTCGTCCCGTATCCGAGAAGCAAGCCTCGCCGCCCGGTCCGACGACTGCTCCACCAGCCGGTCCGGGGATTGTGATCGATACGCATCAAGTAGCTCCGAAAAAATCGGTTGGCGAAGTCGGCGACTTGTTGGTGCAGGCTCCCACTCGACCGCGCAAGCGGGGAAAGACAAATTCGCTGCCAGCCAATCTCATCGTCGCCGCAATCGTGCTGATTTGTTTCCTCGTGCTGGTCGGTATGGTGATCATACTGGCCCGCGTTTTCGGCAGCTGACCGCAGTCCCGTTAATGCGTTCCTCACTGATGGACCGGGGAAAAGGCTTTTCTGCCGGGATTTCCCCGTGTGAGCCGCACGAAAAGAGCGATACGATACAACCAATTCAGAGTCACAAAGCTATCTACCCCTCAAGGCTCGAACGAATGTCGCGCGGCGGTTCATGGAATGTTTTGGCGGTAATCATCGCCTTTAGCCTGTTCGGGTTCGGAACCAGTTCCGGCTGGTCCCAAGAGGTGAAACTCTCCCGCAAGGAGCGGCAACTTATCCGCACGGTCGAGGAGGACCTGGAGCGGGCCTCGCGTTTCTACAGCAGCGGCAAGCTTGACGACTGCGCGACCGCATACAAAGCCGCGCTCGAGCCCTTGAGCCAAATCAATCAGGAAAGTTCCGAGGCACTACTAAAGGAAATCCAGCCGCTACACGCCAAGCTCGTGAAGGCACAAGAGCTTCTGAAAGAAAAAGGTCAGGACGTTCCCGCTCCCCCTCCCCTGCCCCGCAGTAAAACAGCTGAGATTAGTTTCTCTAATGATGTCGCGCCGATTCTCGTCGCCAAGTGCGGCGGTTGTCACGTCAATAATCAACGCGGCCAATTCGGAATGGCGACTTACAAGGCGCTGATGGCCAGCGGGCAACTTGTCGCCAATGACCCGGTCGAAAGCCGACTGATCCAAGTGATCGACAGCGGCGAAATGCCCAAAGGCGGCGGAAAAGTCAGCGAAGAGGAACTCAACCTCCTTCGAGCTTGGGTTTCGTCTGGCGCCAAATCGGACGCAGATGAAAATGCAAACCTTCGCACACTCGGCCCGAAAGCCGCAGAGGCTCCGCCTGAAGAGCGTCCGCAGTTGGTCAAAGCGACCGGCAAGGAGAGCGTCAGCTTTGCCCGAGACATCGCTCCGATTCTGGTCGAGAACTGTTCGGGCTGTCATCTCGACATCCGCCAACCACGAGCTGGTTTAAACATGGGCGCCTTCGCAGGGCTGCTCCGCGGTGGTGACAACGGCCCGATTCTCAAGTCGAGCAAATCAGCCGACAGTCTGATCGTCAAGAAACTCCTCGGCACGGGTGGCGGAAACCGAATGCCCGTGGGACGACCGCCGCTGGCGAAAGAAAAGATCGATTTGATCGCCAAGTGGATCGACGAAGGGGCTACATTCGACGGGGGAGATGCCAATCAGCCCATCCGCACTGTAGCCGCCCGCAGCCGCGCCGCGAGCCTCAGTCACGCCGAGCTTTCCCGCGAGCGATTGGCCGCTGCCAGCAAGACCTGGAAGACATTCAACCCGGGCCGCAAGTTTGAAGTGATTGAATTCGAAGATTTCAATTTACTTGCGGAAGCTCCGAAGGATGCTTTGCAGACGACTGCTGAGCGAATTGAAAAGGTAGTCGCCGAATTGAAGCGAGCCTCGAAAATCAAAAGCGGCGCTCCTTTGGTCAAGGGAAAAGTTTCAATTCTGATCGTCACCGAGCGTTACGACCTCAACGAATACGGGAACATGGTGCTGAAACATGAGTTCCCGCCGACGCTGAATTCGCACTGGCAATTCAATCAAGTCGATGCCCATGTCGTGATGCTACTCAAGGCCGAAGAAGACGGCCGGATGTTCGAGCCCGAGTTGGCTCGCAACCTCGCGGCAGTCAGCCAAGCAAGCCAAGCGGCAGACGTGCCTCGCTGGTTCGCCGACGGAGTGGGCTACTCCATCGCCGCCAAAGTTTACAACCGGTCGGATGAAGCGGCCGCGTGGGAAGCGGAAGCAGCCTCGGCCGCGAAACGGATGGCTCAGCCAACCGACTTCATCACCGGGAAGTTGGCGGAAGACCAGTCTGCGGTAGTCGCTTATTCGTTCGTGAATCAGCTTCGAGCCAACGGTCCGAAATTCAAGAAGTTCACCGAGAGTTTGGAGCAAGGCGAGGCCTTTGAGGCTGCTTTCCAGCAAGCGTTTGGGAAAACGCCGACGGAACTCTTGCAACCACCACCTCCCACTGGACGTTGATTCAACGCCACGAGCGATCTACTTCGAAAGAATCAGATAGGTGCCACTCTTACCCGCGACTGCGATATCGGCTCGGCCATCGCCGTTCAGATCGCCGGTGCGAATTTGCAAGCCGGTTCCAATGTGTCCTTCATCGATCACATGCCGCGTGAAGGCGTGGCCATTCCAAGTGTAGTAGTAGAGGCAGGGCGGTTCTTGTCCGCCCGGGTCACCGCCATTATGAGCGTACCAGCGTTTGCCGGTGATCAACTCTGCTTTCCCATCGCCATCGAGGTCGGCAAAGTGCAAAGCGTGGGGCTGTGAAAAGCGATCGTCGATCAGCTTCTGTTCCCACTGCAGTTTTCCATCTGCTGCCGGCGGAAGTTGTCGCCACCAGTAGAGCCCAAAGTCATGGCCCTTGCCGATAACGACGTCATTGCGTCCATCTCCGTCGAGGTCGGCGACCAGCGCCGGAATACTCGCTTGAATATCCCAGTCGCCATGGAATTTCCAGCCGCCGCGCAGCGGGCTCCCCGGGTTCTCGTACCAGCCGCTGCCAACCAGCACATCCTGGTCACCGTCATTGTCCAAGTCGCCAACACCCATCCCGTGGGCTTGACCCTGTTCACCCAAGACAACTCGCTCGGGCGTCGGTTGCGTCGGCTTCGATTCACCGCTCGCCTCAGGATAAACCAGTCGCCACGCAACCAGTGGATTCTCTTTCGCCCAGGAATTAACGACCCACTCCGGAGCGCCATCGCCATCGAGGTCAGCCATCAACTGAGCCTCATTCTGAGAAGCCTTGGTTTCCATCAGCAGTCGCTGCTCCCACAATTGGCCGCGGCGGAGCCCGTCTTCGCCCGGATTGCGATACCAATTCACGGCAGTCGGAATGAACGAGCCCGCGATCACATCGACCCAGCCATCGCGGTCGACATCAAACGCGAAATCCCCGTTGCTCTCGACGTACCCATTCCAGTCGTCGATCTTCCGCAGCGGCCGCGCGGCAAATTCGGGAGCCGCATACCAATTGCGGCCGGAGATGACATCCAGTTTTCCATCGCGATTCAAATCAGCAATGTCGATCCCCTCGTTGGCATCAACGGCCAGCGCACGAAACTCCCACTTCAGCGGATGCGAACTCGGCCCTTGGGCGATTGCCAACTCAGTGGCGAACAGCAGGAGACCGCTGAGGACGGTCAGCCGCATGAGCTTTTGCAAGCCAGCAATCGACTTCGTCAAGCTTCTCACCGCGAACTGGGCATCGATCAGAGTCATGCTTCGATCTCCGTGTTTGAAGAAGTTGATTCATTTGTCGCGACCATTCGAGCGTAAAGCGCTTTCAAGTAAGCCGTCTCGGGAATGGCCGGGTGAATTGGATGGTCAGCTGATTGCTGGCCGATCTCGACGAGTCCAATGCGGCGGCGGTGATGTCGTGCCGCGTGAGTCACAATTTCGACCAGCTCCTGATGAGCCAAATGGTGCGAACAGGAGCAGCTGACCAGCAAGCCATCGTCTGCCAGTAGTCCGGCGGCAAGTCGATTCAACTGGTAGTACGCCTGCAGACCCGTTTCGTGGTCTCGTTTTCGTTTGATCAGGGCTGGCGGATCGAGCACGACGACTTCGAATTTCCGCCCTGCATCTTGCAGTTGTTTCAGCGATTCAAACGCGTCTGCTGTGATTGTTTCAACGCTGACGCCGTTCAAGCGAGCATTGCGTTCTACCAGCTCAATCGCGGTGGCGGATGAATCGAGGCAGGTGACTTCGCGAGCTCCCTGTTTGGCAGCGGTGATTCCCCACGCTCCGGCGTAACAGAACGCGTCGAGCACTCGAGCCCCGGCGACGTAGCGCGCCAGCCGCTGGCGGTTGTCCCTCTGGTCGAAGAACCAGCCGGTCTTCTGACCCTCAAGCAATTGGGTTTCAAATTCGAGCGAGCCCTCGCGAAGCGGAATCCATGGAGGCACTTCGCCGACGACGGTGGGACTTTGCAGCGGCAAGCCCTCGAGCTGTCGAAAGTGGTCGTCTGCTCGCAAAACAATTCCGCGACTGCCGGTCAGCTCGCGGCAAATCTCCAGTAACTCGGCTTCCAGTAGATGCATGCCCGCGGTGGTGATTTGGAGCGTGAGGTAATCGCCGTAGCGGTCGATCACTAGGCCCGGCAGTCCATCGGCTTCCCCGTGCACCCAGCGATAGCAGCGTTCGGGGTAAACGCGGTCGCGGAAGCGGAGTGCGGATTCCAGACGCGGGCGTAGCCAGTTGGCGTCCAGTCGCTCAAGTGGGGTCCGCGAGACGACTCGGGCGGCGATCAGGGTGCGGGGGTTGAAATAGGCGCTGGCAAGAAAGCGGCCCCGGTAATCGTGCAGCTGGACAAGTTCCCCGGCGGTCGGCCAAGTCGATCCTTGACCGGGGGGCTGGAGTTCATTGCTAAAGACCCACTCGTGGCCTCGAAGGATGCGGCGTTCGGTCCCTTTCCGGAGTTTCAAAGTGGGTGGGGCTGAAGTCGGTTGCATCAGATTGCCGAGTATGTTGAAATCGCCCCGGGAATTTCGGTAGTGGACCCAGACTCTGGGGGCGGATGGGGAACGAGTCGCAAGTGCTTGCCTCAGCGGATGAAATCCGCGAAAACGGCCGCTTTGTCGGCTTGCCGTTGCGAAGCTGAAGCCCTTTGGTATACTTTGAGGCTCGCAAAATTCAGGTAATTCGGAACAGGATAGCATAGTCATGGCACGCGCGTGTGAAGTCTGCGGAAAGCGATCGCAAGTTGGCAACAAGATCGAGACCCGCGGTAAAGCCAAGTACCTCGGTGGCGTCGGTACCAAGATCACCGGCAAGACCAAGCGGAGTTTCCGTCCGAATCTGTGCTCCGTAAAGATCACCAACGCCAAGGGCGGCAATGAATACGCCAAGGTCTGCGCCCGCTGCCTTCGTGGTGGGGCCGTTCGCAAGGCCGTCAAGCAAAAGCCTTTCCGCTTGCCTGTCGCCGCCAAGAGCTAAATGGCGAATTGGCTTTGTGTTTTTATCGCGTACGCATTTTTGACGCGACCTAAAGAGCCCGTACAGCACCCCGGTGAACTCAGTTTCAACCGGGGTTTTTTCTTGCGCAAGCTGGCTTCCCGATCAAAGAGCGATCGTCCCCAATCGCTCGGCAGCTAACACAGCCTCCCTGCCAATCCCCCTATCTTTCTCACCTCACCGCCGCGCCCGCTTGACCCCTTCCTGCCGCGCAGCCACAGCCATCTGCCTCGCCTTTTTCTCGCCGAACTCCCCGACCGAGAAGCTGCGAGTCTTGCGCCGCCCAAGCCCATCGGTCCACTGCGCGACCCAGTAGTCGTAGTGGTACTCGAACTCGCCGCGACGATCGACTTGATGTTGTCGCCGCACACCCACGGTTCCCGAATGATTCCGCGCCGATGGCTGCATGGCCCGGTCGGCCACCGTCATCGGTTTAAGCTTGGCTTCTGTGGCATCGCGAAATTCTTGAGCCGCTTTGAGAGTCAAACGTTTGCCACCGAACTTTGAATCGCAGAAAAATTTCTGCACCCGCTCGCGTCGCCGTTGAATGCGAACTTCCCAGCCGCTGATCGGCTTGCCGTTCCGCGAAACGAGATCAATACGCGTGATGTTGCGGCGTGGATTTTTTCTGGCCATCGTTGCACGCTGGTAACTGACGGCCGTCGCGCAGAAAGTATTGGGCAACGAAAGACCCGCGGACGATCGTCAAGGTGGTTGCAAACATTGTAAGTCAGGGCAAACCAATAGGCGAGGAGAATCAAAAGCAGAGGCAGCGTTCAGAATCGGGGGCAAAAGAAATTGCGGAATGCGGAATAAACCCGTGCCCCCGCGCTCGGCGCGGGTCTCCCGACCCCGCCGAAAGTGTAAGTGCGGTTTCCCCTCGGCTACTGCACTCCCAAAAGTCCCATGAGTCCCAGTCGTCCCATGAGTCCCGGGCGTCCCATGAGTCCCAGCCGTCCCACCCCACCGGCAAACAACCCGCCCGCTCCCGCGAGAGACGCGATTTCCCGAATCAATCTCCGACCGGAACACTTCTACTGTGCGGTCGTTCGCAAACCGTTCGGACCGCCAGTGATCGGCCGGCCGGTCTCCAGCGGCCAGCACGCGGTTTGATAACCTTGCTGCCGCAGCCACCCGCGCAGCTCAAGCAATTGCTCGTAGCTTTCCGGATACACCCAAATCGAGATGGTTGTCTTCCCCGCCGGTAGCCGGTTCAATCGCTGGCGGAATTCGGACCCCTCCTGCAGTGCAACCTCCAGCGGCTCGCCAGGATTCGGCTGCGTTGGGGTCACGATAAATTTATTGAAGCGAATGATCATTCCCCGATTCGCGTCCAGTGGCACATTCGGGTCGGGCGACTCGGCAACCAGCTCATATTCCATCCGGAAATTATCAATCGGCCCAATCACCTCGACAGTGCTCGGGTCTTGGCCAAGCTTTTCCGCCTTGTATTTCCATTCGGCTTTCATCTGTTCCAGCAGTTCATTCAGCGGAACGAAAACGAGCCGACCATTTTCCAGTCGCACATGGACCTCGTCCGAAAAGACGGTCTTGGCGATCGGCGTTGGATAGTGGACCAGCTCAATCTCTTTTGGAGCGGCAGCGGCCTGTGCCCGTTGTTTCATCTGCACTTCTGCCAATTCTTGCCTCAGTCGCGACTCTTCGGCCACCAGTTCCAGCCGGCGCTGGGATTTCTCGTCGAGAGCAAGTTTTTGTTCCTCGATCTGACGCCGAGCCAGTTCCAGCCAAATCATCTTTTGACGGCGTTCTTCCGCGAGACTTGCCGAAAGTCTCTGTTCCGCGGCGAGGTCCATCTCCAGTCGCTGGGTATCGAGTTCAACCGAGTTCGCTTCCCACTTCGCCTTCGTCACCTCAGCCGTCTTTTCGTCTTTAGCGACCGAGTGGGCTTCGACATCCGTTCGCGGGATCACGATTTTCTCGGCGTGCATACTAACTACGGCAACCAAGATGATCAGTACCCCGACCAAATTGGCGATCGTATCCATGAAGGAGTCTTCGCCGATGTTTAACTGTTCATCGAAGGCGCTGCTCATTGCTCTTCCTCCGAAAAATCGATCCCACTGTCTTGCATCAAAGCCTTTAAGTCCCGGGCTCGGTGCTCGCCGCCCGGAATCGTTTCGACTTTCAACACCGGTTTCCAGTATCCGTTGTCCGGCGTCGGGCCCCAGCTATCGATCAGACGCCAGAGCGAGCCGACCAGCGGCTCAACAGCCGAACTGGTCCCTTGATTGAATTTAATGAGCTTCTCAGCCAGCGGTGTTTCCGGTCCGGTGACGATCACCAGTTCTTCGTCGGAGCAGATCACGCGGATGGGACGTAGATAAGCCGTCGCGCGTTGTGTGTTCTTGCCCGGAAGCGCCCAGTCCGCGCCGCGACTTTCAGCCAGCGAAGCCGGTGCAGTTCCGCTGGAGAGCGGTGCGGTTCCACCCTCTCCTTTACCCGATGTGTTCATCGATTTGGCAGCGGCGCCGCCGGCCTGACCCGAGGAATTCCCAGAACTCGCTGCGGACGCAGGCTTCGTCAAATTGGATGGTTGGTAAGTTGAATTAGCCTGAGCTTCGGATTTTTGATCAGCCGCCGACTCTGAACGCTCCATCGAACCGTTGCTCGCAGCGTTACCGCCGTTCGCAGGGCGGGTCAAACTGAACTGAGCGCTCTCTTTTTCTGGTGAGGAAGTTGCAGAGTTGCCGCTGCCGCCTTGATCGCCGGTCCCAGCACCTGATCCGGCGAGTTCCGATTTGGCTTCCTCCGAACCGAGCAGTTTTTTTACAGCGGCCGCTCCGCTGCCGTCTTGGCTGTGCGTGGAGGCATATCGGGGATCTGAGGTGAATCCGCCGCGAGCCCGATCGGCCCGCAAGCCACCGCTTCCTCCGCCAGTCGCCATCTGTTTGGCGATCGCTCGCTGCTGCAGCACTCGCTCGCGATACTGCAGTTGCTCGGCGAGCAAAGCTTGATTCTTTCGAGCTTGTTCTACGGCCTTGCGAACTTCCTCGGCGAGCTGTGGGTCCGGCGTCCCGAATTTGATCGGTTTGCGTTCCGGAATCAGTTCATATCCGAACTCGTCGACCCAGCTGGTCATCGCGCGGCGGGCTACGGCATAAGCTTGCGCGCCGCTGGGCCGAACGACCAGTAGCGGATAAGGAGCTCCCTGTTCGCCGGCCAGATCAAACCGCCGCCAGTATTCTTTGATCGCGGTCAGACCTGCATCGAGCGGATTGCCCGGTTCGCCCGGGATGACAAAGTCATCCACCCGCAATTCAATTCCCAGGGGCTGGAGGATCAGTTTTTGATTCACGCATTCGACGTAAATCGGACGTCGATTGGTTCCTCCCCCGCCGGAATACGGGACAAGGTTGTACATCACCGGGGCTTCGGCCAGCGGTTTCTTTTCATCGAGGCGTTTTTTTTCCAGCTCCAAATCTGCACGGAGCTGACTGACTATTTTTTCTTCCGCTTTAACGGCTTGATCGTCGGCCGCCTCGGCACCTAGTTGCTGCAGCTGTGCGGCAATCGTTTTCGCCTCATCGTCCAGTTCGCGGAGGGCTTGCTCGATGTAACTTCGCTCTTCGTGAGCGGCTCGCAACTCGGCTACTCGACTCTCGCGAATATCCGTCCAGCCCTCCGCACGAATCTCATGGAGGTCGAGGTCGGCTTGAAGCTCAGCCAACTCGGTTCGCTGTTTCTCCGCATTTTCAGCAG
>JBJTQD010001063.1:0-12684 GCA_046075445.1 Planctomycetota bacterium | reverse complement strand
CTTTAAAGGCCACGCAGTGTTCGTCTTGGTAAATGAATTTGGCCGGAATATCACCGTCAATGATTTTTTTAAAGACAGTGCGATTGTCTGTCATGGTGGAAAATCCTCTTCCCATCCTGCTGCTTGAATAAACGTTCTCTTATCGAGACTCAAACCTTGAGTCGAAGCAGGGTGCTGGAGTTCTCTCCAAGATTGCACTCGAGCGATCTCGGCGAACTGAGAGACCCACTGAAATTCTCTCAGATCTGGTCAGACTAGTCTTCGAGAAAGCGAGCGGAAACCAACTGGTCGGCAACTAGTGTAATGATTCCGCCGCGGACCGGAATGAGCCAAGTCTTGCTCTCGTTTTGCAGCACAGCATCAAAGAGTTCATCAACCGGTTCGCCGCTCTGGCTGACGACCCCGCCCCGTTTGATTCGGTCGTTGATTCGATCGACCAGAATCGGCTCAGCGACTTCGACGGATGAGTGTGTGAGCGGGCACTGCAGCAACTTGAGCAGGGCTGGATTGAATTGAACGCCCGTAGCGGTTTTGGGAGCCATGGCGGTAGGCCGAAGGATTTCGCGAGCATGATTCATGACGCAGAATTTACTCCTAATTCTTTTTGGGCAGCTGTGGAGAACAGCCGGTCGCAATTCAGGTGGGGGGTACTTTGCAGAAAAACACTCGAGCCAAATGGCCAGCTCAGGACTGCAAAATTTCTTGAGGGGGGGATTTCGAGACGACCGAAGGACGGTTTCAGAACAAGGTACTTTTACTCATCTAGCAGTGCTCTTGAGCCTTACCTGGACCTGAGATACCGACTGCTGCCCTCCGCAACGGTAAATAAAAGTCTTACCGAAAGCGGGTAGCCCTACAAGACTCGGGTTAATTCGCCTTGGCGGAATCAAGCAAAAACCCTACTTATGTTGACGGGGAAAATTCAAAAACCAAACAGATAAATCGAACATTTTGAACGTTTTCAGGTGCAAGAGATGATCACTCTTATCTTTTCAGCTTGCTGTTTATTAGCTGGATTTCAAGAAGATTCCGGCAATAGGGCGGCCCACTCCGCAGCATCAAAGGCATCTCTCAGCGAACTCCCTACAGCTCAGGAAAAACTACTCGCCGGCCTGCTAGCGGAACTTCCAGAAGAGCGACGAGCCGAACTGATTGCGCAGGCACTCGCCAACAGTCGCCGTGACGCTCAGGAGGCATCCAAAGCGACTTCTCTTGCCTCGCCGTCTGGAGCGATGCCAATGGCCCTCGATAAATCACTCCATCAGCAGTTCGGGCTGATTCAGGACAATCAACGACTACTCGCTTTGGAACTCAAGAGTCTCCGAGCGGAATCGCAACTTCTCAAAGACAAATTCGACTCGCTTACCCGGAACCCGGAACGTGGGTCAGCGAATCCGCCGCAACGTTTCAGTCAGACCTTTGTCTTGCCAAGGTTCCAGCGACCCGGACTTCCTCCTCTGGCTGGGCCATTCGTCAACCAACCCTCGGGACCGATGATCGTCATCGAACCGGCTCCGGATCAAGAAACCGAACAAGCGATCACGCTTGAGCTGGCACAGCTCTCGCGAGACATGTTTCGGCTGAATCAGCGACTGCAGCAACTGCAAGGGAATGCGGAAATCTCTAAAGCGCCAATGGTCCTCAATCAGCCGAGCAAAGAGTCGGCTGAGCAAGCCAAGCGTCCCACGCCACTGCTGCCTCGATAACTTAGCAGTTCCCGGTAGAGTGGGTCGCACTCGCGCAAGCGATTATCCAGCTCAAAAAATCTCGCCGCGATGCGCATCCACCATCGCCGCGTGGGTGATTTGCTTCAAGGAGAGCCGGTCGTAGAGCGATTGTCCCCAATCGCTCGGAGCCCTCAGCGGACGATTTCCCTTTAGCCGCTGAGCAGTTGAGGAGAACTGCTCTACAATCTTTTTTCCGCAGCCGTCAGCCGCGAACCAACCAACTGGTCCCAAGAGTATCTGCTATCAGACTGGCTTGGCAAAGTGTCGAGTTGCTCCGCGCCTTGATCGACCGTTCCGAGTAACCGTACGGGGCTCTTCAGTAGCTGCAGACATCGCGCGAGTTCCGCGGCATTGCTCGCTTGGCTGGGGTCGCTCGGACGGCGTTCGGTCGTGTTGAGCACGACTCCCGCGATCCGCAGGCCGGCTCGCTCAGCGGCTTGGATCGACAAGATAGTCGCATTGATCGTTCCAAGTCGATTGGCGGCGACGATGATGACTGGGTAGGCAAGTTCGCAAGCCAAATCGAGGACGAAATCGGATTGGCTGATCGGTGAAAAGAGGCCTCCCGCGCCTTCGACGACGACCATCTCGCAGTGGTCAGTCCAGTTCTCCAAGCCACTGCGGAGCACTTTCGGATCGACGCTTCGCCCCTCGGCAGCGGCGGCAAGATTCGGAGCCAGCGGCGCAGCAAACCGCTGTGGGCAAACGTCGCCGAGTGAAAGCGGACGTCCGGCTGCCTCCCAGAGCGCCCGTGCATCGGCTGACTGAAGTTCTCCGCCGACGATTTCACAGCCGCTGGCGACCGGCTTGTAGACGCCCACCCGATACCCTTGGCGGGTCAAACTTCGTACGATTATCGCTCCCACAAACGTCTTCCCGACATCCGTATCGGTGCCGGTTATGAACAGTCCACGCGTCGGCCAGCGATAGCGAATTGCTGCCTCCAGCGGCTGGCTGTTTTCTGGACCGTGTTGAGCTGTAAAATCGGCAGCCATCGGCTCACTCATTGAAGCGTTCGTCGGGAAGAAATCTTGTTTTGTTCACCGGCACACGCCCCCGCAAGGTGTGCCACTCCCACTAGTCATTGAACTTTCAGGATCTCCATGAAGCAAGCGAAGCAGTCACTTCAAGTCGCGGCGATTCAATTGAACTGCACGGAAGATGTGGCCGGCAACCTCCAGCGGACGATCGAGCAGATCGAACGGGCCGCCAAGTCCGGCGCTCAGGTCATCTGTCTGCAGGAGCTGTTCAACAGTCTCTACTTCTGCCAGTCGGAAGACCACAAGCATTTTCAGCTGGCCGAGCCAATTCCAGGTCCGACGACCGAAGCCTTGTGCGCTGTGGCGAAAAAGCTGAAGGTCGTCCTCGTGGCTGGCCTGTTCGAGCGCCGCGCTGCTGGGTTGTACCACAACTCGGCAGTGGTGATCGACCGCGACGGCTCGATCGCCGGGATGTATCGCAAGATGCACATTCCCGACGACCCGTTCTTTATGGAGAAGTTCTACTTTACGCCGGGCGACCTCGGCTTCAAAGCGATTCAGACCTCGCTCTGCAAAATCGGCATCTTGATCTGCTGGGATCAGTGGTACCCCGAGGCAGCTCGCTTGACGGCCCTGCAAGGCGCCGAGATCCTCGTCTACCCGACGGCGATTGGATGGCTGGCCGAAGACAAGCCGGTTTACGGCGCCGCCCAGCGAGTCGCTTGGCAAACGATGATGCGGAGTCATGCGATCGCCAACGGCGTGTTTGTAGTCGCTCCCAATCGCTGCGGCGTCGAATCGAGCATTGAATTCTGGGGTTCGTCGTTTATCTGCGACCCCTACGGAAATTTCCTCACCACTGCCGGCGAGCAACCGGAAGTGATCTCCGCGGCTTGCGACCTGCAGTTGATGGATGTGGCCCGGACCCACTGGCCGTTCCTCCGCGATCGTCGCATCGACGCTTATCAAAATCTGACCCGACGGTATATCGATGAGCCATCCAGCCACTAAATCTCACCCAGCCCCGAGTTCGGGAGTTCGCAACGGTTTTGTGTTTCCGGCCGAATGGCTACCCCACGCCGCGACGTGGTGCAGCTGGCCTCGGAACGCCGATACCTGGTCGAGGAATCTCGCTGACGCACAGAACGAGTTTGTCGGATTGGCTCGAGCGATCGCCGCCGATGAACCGTGCTTGGTCATGGCCGGACCGGGAAAGGATTTCGACCAGGCGACGAAACGGCTGGGGGGAACGCCCGGAATCGAGATCGTACCCATTCAAACCAACGACGCTTGGGCTCGCGACTACGCGCCGACGTTTGTCGTTGATTACCAAGCCAAAAAATTGAGTGCGGTTGACTGGCAATACAATGCGTGGGGTGGAAAGTATCCACCGTTCGACGACGACCAGAAGGTTGCCGGCAAAGTTGCGAAGCATTTGGGCTGTGGCCACCAGCCGATCGACCTCTGTCTCGAAGGCGGCGCACTGGAAGTCGACGAATGGGGTCTGTTGCTCTGCACCCGTTCCTGCGCGATGGACGAACATCGCAATCCTGGACTCAGCCCCGAGACGATCGAGCAGCGGATCGAGTGTCCGCTGAATATCCGCGAGACCGTTTGGCTCTCGGGCGATGCGATCATCGGCGACGACACCGATGGACATATCGACCAGCTCGCTCGCTTCACGCCGGGCGGTGCGATTCTCTACGCCTGGAGCGAGGATCCTGCGGACCCGCAACTGGTGGGCCTGAATCAAAACCTGAAAGACCTGCGCGAGGGGCTGCAGAAACTCGGTCGCCGCGACCAACTGGTTCCGCTGCCGATCCCTTCCGCTCCGGTCATGATGTTTGGCAACCGGATTCCGGCGTGCTACTGCAATTTTTATCTCACCAATCACTCGGTTCTGGTTCCCGCCTTTGGCGACCGGAACGACGAACGGGCTCGAGCGATTTTGGCGGAGCATTTTCCCGGTCGCCGAGCTATTTCGCTGCCGTCGGTACACCTGACCGTCGGCCTCGGTTCGTTCCACTGCCTGACCCAGCAGCAACCAGTGGTGTGAGAGCCACCCAAGGGGGCTTGAGATAATTAAAAAAAGACTGCGGCAACTAGAGATCGGGCCATAGGACCGTCGGCTACTCCGGCGGTGTCGCAATCGAGGACTCCAACGGCTACTGGCGCCGAATCTGAGATATCAGTTTTCAGAAGAGACCAATTTTCCTTGGTAGGTAACTTCGCATGTTGAATCGCTGCAGTTCGTCCGGGAGTCAGAGTTTTGCCTTTTATCTCGCTCTGTTCGCAGTGATGGGGTTGCTTTCTCTCGGTTGCCGACCGCCTGAAGCAATTGTCCTGGGAAACCAAAAAGCTTATCTATCCGATGCCTTTACCGCGTTTAAAAGGTCAATCCAGCAAGACGGTCAAATCCCACTAGATCCGAGTGGAATTCCTGATTTGCAAAAGCTTGGAGTTTCTTTGCCCTCAGGTGTAAATGGAACTGATGTCTTTTGGCGAAAAAATCTGGGTGCTGAAGATATCGAATCAAAGGATGGAGAATACGTCATCGGCATGATCCCCTCTGACACGGATGAGGATCTATCCTTTCACGTCTTCAAACTTTATTCAAATGGGATGATTGTCAGCTCGGGAACTTCAAAGCAATACGTTAATGAGATGGCAAAAAAGCTGAAACAGCAAATCCCTTTTTGAGTCATGGATTGGGGTAAGACTACGTCGCATGTACACTTGTGCTCCCCCTCGCATCTTCGGGCCCAAGGTGGGCGAGGGGAGAAAGAAAAATCAAACGCAAGGGCAAGCGAGAGAATAGAAGACTGATCTTTCAGCCGCTCAATCTCCGGCTGCGGTACCCGCGGTGCGGGGATCGGCGTAGCCTTCGAAGCGGCCTGTCTTTGGATCGCGGCGGATCGCTTGAGCTTCAGCCATATCCGAGCGGCGACTGACCTTTAGCTTGTGCCCGAGCTCTTCGAGCTTTCGGCTTTGCTCTGGCTCGAATCCTTCCTCGATCGTCAGTTCCGCCGGGGCCCACTGATGATGAAAGCGATGCTCACCGAGCGACTTTTCCAGCGGCCAGCCAAACTCCAAGTGCCGCAGGATGGCCAGCAACGTGGCGGTGATGATCCGCGGTCCGCCAGCCGCGCCGACCGTCATGATCGGCTGGTCGCCCTCAAGCACGATCGTCGGGCTCATGCTGGAAAGCGGGCGCTTCAGCGCCGCGACTGCGTTTGCCTCGCCGCCGATCAGCTTGAACTTGTTGGGCACACCCGGCGCGATCGAGAAGTCATCCATTTCGTTGTTGAGAACCACGCCAGTGCCGGGGACGATGACTTTCGATCCAAAAGTCGTATTCACGGTCGCCGTGATGGCCACCCAGTTTCCTTCGGCATCAGCGGCGGCAATATGGGTCGTATGCCGTGGCGGACCGAAAAAGTCGGAGTCGGCTCGGGGAGGATGGCCGTGTCCAGGAACTTCGCTGGCGCGAGTCCGATCGATCTTGCCAGCCAGCTCCCTGGCGTACTGAGGATCGAGCAGCCCGCGGGGGACTTGAGTGAATTCCGGATCGCCCAGCCAGTGGGCGCGGTCGGCAAAGGCGAGCTTCATCGCTTCGGCGATTAAGTGCGTCGCTGCCGCGGGGTCCTCGCGCTGAATCGCGGCAAGGTCGTATTGCTCCAAAACGCTGAGGATTTGCCCGACATGGACTCCGCCTGAACTGGGTGGCGGAAAACCGTAAATCGTATAGCCGCGAAAACGGCTGACCAGCGGCTCGCGCTCCTCGACTTTATAGTTGGCAAAGTCCTCTCGAGTCAGGATTCCTCCCTCGGCCTTCATCCAATCAGCGACCTGCGCAGCGAACTCGCCGCGGTAAAACCAATCCGGGCCACGCTCGGCAATTGCCTGGTACGTTCGAGCCAGATCGGTCTGCACCAATCGTTCGCCAACTTCCGGAAGCGAACCATCCGGACGCAAGAGAATCGCCTTTGAGCCGGGGAAGAGGGCCAAGTCCTTTTGAGTAACCCGGATCTGCTTGACATAATTTTCGTCGAGCAGAAAGCCCTCGGCGGCTGCCTTCCGCCCGGGCTCAAGCGCACTTGCCAAGCTGCGGCGTCCGAGACGCGAGAGAACTTCGGCATATCCAGCCAGCGCGCCTGGGGTGGCGACTGCCAACGGACCTGTTGCCGAGAGTTCCGGCCGCGGCTGGCCTTCGCGAAAGTAGAGTTCGCGAAAGGCAGCCAGTGGCGCTGTTTCTCGCGCGTCGATAGCGATGACTTTTCCGTCGGCGGTGCGCACGAGAATAAAACATCCGCCGCCGATTCCCGAATTGAAACCGTCGACCACGCCGAGCGTTAGCGCGGCGGTCACTGCCGCATCGATCGCATTACCGCCGGCGCGAAAGGCTTCCAGCCCCGCCTCGGTGGCCAGCGGATGGACCGTCGCCAACATGTACTTCGTAGGAGCAGGAGCCGACTGAGCCGCGCAGGTTCTCGTGCTGAGTGCGAGGAAGCAACCCGCTGAGAGCAAGAAAGTGAACAACTGAAAAATTTTGTGGATATTAAACAGCTCAGCAGGCTTCATCTTTTATCCTCTCCGACAAACCTTTAACCGCAGGCAATCCCCCGCGGCTTCTCCATGTTACCAATCTGCTAGCACGGAAGGTGCGCGGAACTCGGCTGTTATCGTTCTTCGCGACCAAAGCAAATGGACTCGACCGTTCTGCCGATAAATCCTAATGTCCCGGGCCAATTGGGGAGTAGTGAAAACGCGCCGGCTCTCAAGAAAAGTCGCTTGGAGAGCTGGCTTCAGCGGTGCGCATGCCGCTCGAGGGCTCGCGGGGCGAACGACGACAAAGGAGTGTGCGATGAAGAAGTTATTTCTGGCTGCGCTGCTGCTGATCACCAGCGCCGCCCAACTTTCGGCTCAACAAAATACCCGCGGTGGCGCCGTTGTCGGCGGAGCGACCGGGGCGATCATTGGTGGAATCATTGGACACCAAAACGATGAGACTCCCGAGGGAGCGATCATCGGTGGCGTGGTCGGAGCGGTCACCGGAGGTTTGATCGGCAAAGCGAAAGACCAACAGATTCAGCGTGAACGGTACTACCAAGACCAAATCTATCAGCAGCAACAGCAGATTCAAGCTTACCAATCGCGAGCCGTGCGCACCTCCGACGTGATCTCCATGTCGCAGAGCGGGCTGAGCGAAGCAGTAATCGTCAATCACATTCAGACCAACGGCGTCGATCGCAAACTCGAAGTTAACGACATCATTTATCTGCATCAGCAGGGTGTCAACGAACGCGTGATCACAGCGATGCAGAGTGCGCCGCTGGCGGGAGAACGCCCCGCGCCGGTTTATCGTACGCAGCGGGTTGTCGAGCAACCGACCGTCATCATCGAAGAACGTTACGGGATGCTCCCTCCGCCTCCTCCGCCCTGTTACCACTATCCGATGTCGCGGCAGTCGATTTACTACTACGAATTCCGTCGTTAAACATCGCACACTCGCTCTTTTTCCGGTCTTCTGTTGTTTTGGTACTTCACTTCCCGCGTGCTACTCCCTCCAGCTTGTTTGAGAGATCGATGTCCACTCGCCAACTCGTCGCTCCCCTGCTCTGTCTGACTTGCTGCCTTACGCTCGCTCCCCAAATCGGCTGCCGCAGTCATCAGTTTGCCCATGTTTTAAAAGACCAGCAGCAGGACATGGTGGGCAGCCACAATGCTGGGGCAGAGACGTTTAACTCGCTGGTCGACGAATCGGTGGTCAAACTCCTCTCGCGGCAAGATCCACCGGGGGCCGTTGACGAGGTTTCCGGATCGCCGGTCGCCAAGCGAATTTGCTTTGTCGGCGTCGAGAACTTTAGCAGCGAAGATATTGGCGACTTCAAGGACCAACTGTTCGAGCAGATTGATTCTTCCGTCGCTGAGAGCGGGCAGTTCCAGACGATCAGCACCCGGTATGTTGAGAATGGACTACGTCAATTGCGACTGCTCCCGGGCGACCTGATAGTTCCGCAAAACATGCGTTCCTTCAGCGCCGTGATGGAGCAGAGTGGCCAGCCGTTTGACTACCTGATGTTCGCCAAACTGACTTCGGGTACGACCGAGAGCAACAAGAGTTACCAGAGGGATTATCTGCTGACACTGGAACTGGTTGATTTGAACACGGGTCGCTCGGACAAAGAGTCTGCCAAGGTCCGCAAGGGCTATCATCCCAATCGCTTCAGTGGCTGGATGAAGTACAACGGCGGCGTGACTCGCTGACGCCGACGGCTATTTCACTTGTCTTTCCCTTCTCGAACCAGCAGACAGCTCGCCCGACATGAAATGGCAACTCGCCAGTGCGGCACTCTTTCTGCTGGTCGGCTTAGCGATTTTCGCCGGCTGCCAAACTCATCGTCAGGTGATTGAGCAGGCCCACCAGAGTTTCTGGGAGGGAGATCTCGATCGCAGTGCAGCCGAATTACAGCGTGCCGCGGAGCGTCCCAAGAACGATCTCGCCGTCTTGAAGCTTGACCAGTCGATGGTCGAATTTCAGCGCGGTCGATTTGCCGATTCGCAGGCATTGCTGAAAGAGGTACGGCAGCAGTTTGCCGAAGTTCCACCGGCGGCACAGACAGCGCAAAACGCCGCCGCTTACCTGACCGACGATACACGGCGGGCTTACACTGGCGAAGATCATGAGAAGCTTTTGCTGCAGGTGATGCTTGCCTTGCAGAGTTTGCTGCGGGCCGACGGCGACGCGGTGGCTTATGCCCATCAGCTGGGGCTGGAGTCGGAAGCGCTTCTGGAAAGTCGCCCGGTCGGGCCGAGTCCGCCACCCGCAGAGCAACCGCCCGCGGTCGTGGATGCCACCGGCTCCCAACCATCGAGCAATTCGGTTCAAACCGCTCCGGAAGCGACACAAGTCGTCCTCGCCGATTCTCCCCCGGCAGCAGTTCCTGTTCCCAAGATCGATCCGATTCGGTTTGAACTCGCGTTCGCTCCCCTGCTCCGCTCGCTGATTCGAGGCCAGTCGGCGCTGAACCACGATGATCTAGTAAGAAATCTCCGGGTTGCCAACGAATGGCGACCGGGCAGCGAATTCCTGCAAGCGGAACTGGCTCGCGCGGAGGCTGGCGAACTCACCCCGCCCGGTTACGGCAGTCTCTACGTCGTGGCACTCGTCGGACGCGGCCCGCGCAAAGTTACCGATACGGAAGAGGTCACCTCGCAAGCGCTGCTGGTTGCCGATCAAATTCTCTCCGCACTCGGGAACTACACGCTTCCGCCAACCGTGGCACCGATCAAGATCGCAAGAATTGAGCTAAGTCCCATCACGGTCGACACACTGCGAATCAGCGTCAATGGACAGGAATTGGGCTGCACTGAGAACATCGCGGACATTGGTCGCTTGGCGATGGCGCGCCAGAAAGAACAGATGCCGATGATTGTCGGCCGAGCCATCTCGCGGCGGGTGCTGAAGAAGGGCGTGATTGTTGCGGGCATGTCGGCAGCGGGTGCAGAAAAGGGTTTTGGTAACGACCTGACGTCACTGGTTTACACGGCTGCGGGCGTCGCCTGGGAAGCGGCGGAGCAGGCAGACCTGCGAAGCTGGTCGCTGCTGCCCGGGAGCATTCAGATTTACCGGATCGACTTGCCCGTGGGAGAACATCGGCTAGACCTTCGCGGTGAGCTTCAAGGCCGCACGGTCAGCAGTCGTTTCAGTTCGCCGCTGCTAATTCGCGATGGCCAAGCGACGTTTGCGATTGCCACCTTGCCTGACCGGAGCGCGACGGGACGGGTGTTTATGACAGAGTAGCGGCGAGAATTGTTGCGAAAAAATTCGCCTCAGCGTCGATCCGCCCGTAACGCAGGGCGGCGACGTGCGGATCGACCTTCGAAATTTATGGGGTATCGTGTCCGTAGGGTTGCGCTCGCAGAGCCTCGCTTACCCTACGCTAAGCTAAAGCGGCCTGTCGGGGCGAAAAGCCGTGTTCAATTGCTGCGAGGGATTTCGTGTTCATACGACATGCTCGCGGATGCGACCCAACCTACAACCCATCTAGCTCAGCAGGATTGTGGGACGCGGGGTGGTTGCGGTATCGACTCGTCGGGCTTTAATTCGCACGTAGGGCGCGATGAATTGGCTGCGATGCGCAAACGTTCCGGGTTCAGCGCCGGGCTTGGCATGGAGTGGTTCGGTTAGATCTTCGATCACGAAGCCCGAGCGACAAAGTCCACCGAGCAATTCCTGCCAGCGATGGACATACTCCCAAGTCCCCGGTTCACGCACGAGATTTGCTTGGGCGCTCGGCGGTAGTGGAGCATCGGAGTAATAGGGAGCGGTTACCGCGTAGTGACCTCGGGCCTCCGGTTCGAGCGTTGCCTGCAGGCTGGTCGGCTGTTTGTGCTGGCTGATATAAAGCCCGCCGCCGCGAGTAACGCGGGCGACCTCGCGATAGACGCGTCCGATGTCCGCGAGGTAACAAGTACTGACCGGATGGATCACCAGGTCGAACTCACCGCCGCGAAACATCGAAAGATCATCCATCGAAGTTTCGACCGTGCGGATCGCAAAGCCGCGTTCCTGAGCAACCTCGCGATCGAGTTCGAGCATTGCGGGACTGAAGTCGACAACCGTTACATTTGCGCCAGCGGCGGCGTAGATCGGTCCCTGGCGTCCGCCACCAGCCGCAAGGCAAAGGACTTGCCAGCCTTGAATATTGCCACCGAGCCATCCGGGACCATCGACACTCGCCAGCGGATTAGCGAAGTCATCGTCTCGCGCGGGCTTGGCGAACCGATGCCCCGCTTCGGCCAGCCGCTGCCACGCGTTTCGGTTTCGGTGCAGAGCTTCGTCAGGAGTCATCGGGGCGGAGCGATTAATTGGGCTGAGAGATGAATGTGTGAGCCGAAACGCTATCGGCTTCTTGCGCCGCTGGAGTAAACCGGCTGGTCATGGTTACATTATGCAGTCCCGCCCCGGTTAGGGCAGTCCGCATCTCGGCGAATCTCAATCGTACTTGTGAAACGCACCGTCCCTCGCATGACGCTTACAGACGCAAACTCTGACAACAGCTCGAGCCTTGCCGAATCCGGCGCCGTGGAGACTGCGCCGCATTTTGAGCGGTTAGTCCGTGTTCAGGAACAGGACCTCGATCGAATGGGGCTGGCAATCGCGCCAATGTATGCCCGCTGGATGGAAGAAACCGAGTACGGTTTTCTCCGCAGTCGCGACCTGAGTGTTTCGATGACTGATGCGCGCGGGCGATACGGATTTCCGCGCACGCATGTGGAGTGGGAGATTCAGTCCGCGGCGCGGCGCGATGATGAGCTGCGCGTGAGCTTATGGCTGGGCAAGACCGACGGCAAGTTGCTGGAATATCGCTTTCAAATCGACCGTCGCCCAATCAATTCAGGAATCGGCGAGCCTGCAACTTGGGAAGCGTGCTGTCGTGGTCGCTTTGTGATGTGTTGTGCGCGGTTTCCAGCCGAAGCGATGCCCTATGCGATTCCGATCCCTGAGACTGTTCTCGCGAAGCTGGGGATTGAGGCGAGGTAAACACTGAGTTCGCAGAGATGACACAGAGGGAAGAGACCGTTTAACGGTTGTCCACAATCGTTCGGAGCCCTCGGTGGAGATTCCCCTTAAGCTGCCGAGCAGTTGGGGACAACTGCTCTAAGATCGGCGATGCCGGTTAATCGTTGCTCCAGAATAGAATTAGAGACTCGGCGCGTCTGCTGACGTGCTGTCGAACCAGGCGAAGGTTGCTTGGACCGGCGTGGATTTGCCTTGCTGCGTCCGGCTGTTCGCGAATTCGGCGGTTTGCGAATTGCGATTTGAGACGGGCTTTGCTTGGGCCTCGCGTGCTCGCTCTTGACGGTTTCGCAACTCTTCTTTCAGCTCGTACTGCTTGATCAGCAGAGCAATCAGGTCGCCTACTCGGTTCATTCCGGTGCGGGCTCGGGTTGCGGTCAGTTCGGGCATCAAG
>JBJTQD010001062.1:0-536 GCA_046075445.1 Planctomycetota bacterium | reverse complement strand
TGTGCAATCTCTCGCGCTTTGCCAAGTCGACACCGGCGAGAACCTTCAGCTACTAGTCGCCTGCTCAAGCCATTCTGCGGGTGCCGCTGAGCTGCGACGTGCGAAAGAGGCGTTCGCCGTTTTGCGTGGCTTAGAACTGGACGCTTCGCAGTTGTTCAACACGCTCGATAGCTTCCTCAGCAGCGAATCTGCCTGCGAACCAGATATCCGTTTCATTTGTATCAAGATCGACCCACTCTCCGGTGAGTTTGAATCACACGGACACCCCGAAGTTCGAGCTCAGCTCGCGCTCGCAGGACAATTGGACACTTGCACCAAATCACGTCGCTTCGGGTTCCTGACACAAGAGAGCCAATTGCGGATCAGTTGCACGGCGTGCGCGACGGAATTGTTGATCGTCCGCCGTAAGTAGGGGGTGGGGCGGGGAATAGCGGTACCGCGAAGTAAGACGACGTCGATGGGCGTGTGGCTACCAACTTCGAGTGTTAATTAGCTGCCGAACCGGGGGCTGGCGCGAAGACCCGGCTGACGAAGAC
>JBJTQD010001061.1:0-1793 GCA_046075445.1 Planctomycetota bacterium | reverse complement strand
CAACTTTGGGAGGCGTATCAAACTTCAGCATCTCAAAAGCAGCCAAGCGAAGGACGTTCCGGTCCGTCGTTGAAAGCCTGGAAATCTTCCAGTTCCGCAACGCAGCCTCAATTCGGCGATCCAACTCGCCGCGATTGATTTCAATTCCTTGCAACAACTGCGTTCCGAAGCGAATCAGCTCTTGCCGATGCTGCAGGCGCCGGGCCAGAAAGGCTTCCCACTCCATTCCCGGATTGAGATCCTGCTGAAAAAGGACTTGCAGGACAACCTGGCGAACTCGACTGCGACGCGACATCAATCGTTATCCGATGAGGGAAGCAAATGGAAAGTTGGTCAAAGAACAAAGTGCGGAGAGGAGAGCAGGGGAGGTGAGCAAGCTCTCTTTCAAGGAGAACAGTTTTCACAATCCGGTCTGCTTAGGTCTGCGCGAGACAAACAATTCTGCCGTAATCAAAATGCGGGTAATAAACAGTTTAGATTTTTCGTTTCAGGTTCAACATTGCCAAGACGGCATCCGCGGCTTCTTCACCTTTGTTGCCGAATTTCCCACCTGCCCGTTGAACCGCCTGCGAAAGGGTATCACAGGTGAGCAGGCCGAACCCAATCGGAATTTGATGCTCGAGTCCAATTTCTCCGAGGCTCATGCTGACGAAGCGGTTGATGTGTTGATCGTGGCTGGTTTCTCCCTTGATCACTACGCCCAAAGCGATGATTCCGCTGAAGCGACCGCTGCGTCCCGCCCAACTCGCTGCGAGCGGAAGTTCCCAAGCTCCGGGGACTGGCAGCAGTTCAATTTGGGCCGCTGGCACTCCAGCCTGAATCAGCCGCTGTCGCGCGCCTTCGGCCAACCGTCCGGTAATCTCAGAATGGTAAGTACTGCTCAAAATTGCAAACTGCCATTTTGAATCGACTTCAACCCGAGCCGCGTCCGACGACGAGGCAGGCACCGATTTCGAACTTGGTTTCATAACACAACCGGGTCGCTCAAAAAGTCACGAGAGGAATCACTTTCTCTGACTCCAAGCATAACGCGCATCGGCTGAAAGGGCAGGGGAGTCGCCCGCGGTGAAAAAGCCCGATTTACTCGGCTTTCAGGCCCAGCAGAAACTCGGCGTTCGTACCTGTCTTGCGGATTTTGCTCAAGAGCTGCTCCATCGCATCTTGAGGGTTGAGTTGTGCCAGCCCTCGCCTCAAATGGCAAATCCTTTGGAACTCATCGGCGTCGAGAAAACGTTCCTCGCGACGAGTTCCGCTGCTGCTCAAATCGATTGCCGGCCAAATTCGGCGCTCGACCAAACTGCGGTCGAGCACAATTTCCAGATTGCCTGTTCCTTTGAACTCTTCGAAGATCACCTGATCCATTTGGCTGCCCGTCTCAATGAGGGCCGTCGCAACAATCGTGAGCGAGCCCCCCTCTTCGAGCTTGCGTGCCGCGCCAAACAGCGACTTCGGCTTTTGCAGCGCGTTCGCATCCAGCCCACCCGAGAGCAATCTCCCTGACGGTGGGCACTCGGAATTCCATGCTCGCCCCAAACGCGTCAGTGAATCGAGAAACAAAACCACGTCGGTCCCCGTTTCGACCAGCGACTTGGCTTTTTCCAGCACCATATCGGCAACATGGATATGTCGAGCGGGTGACTCGTCAAAGGTTGAACTGATCACCTCACAGCGATCGGATTGAATCTCGCGGACCATATCAGTGACCTCTTCCGGTCGCTCGTCGATCAGCAGCATGAAGACATAGGCCTCGGGATAGTTGGCGAGCACCGCCTTGGCCATCTTCTGCAGGAGCA
>JBJTQD010001060.1:0-788 GCA_046075445.1 Planctomycetota bacterium | reverse complement strand
TTTTTTGCCGGGCAAATCAACGGCACGACGGGTTACGAGGAAGCAGCCGGGCAGGGGCTGATTGCCGGAGCTAACGCGGCACTTGTCCAACAAAGCCGAGAGCTTGTGATCGACCGCGACCAGGCTTATCTCGGCGTGCTGATCGACGACTTGACGACGACCAGTGTCGACGAGCCCTACCGCCTCTTCACGAGCCGCGCGGAATATCGCTTGTTACTCCGGCAAGACAACGCCGATCGCCGCTTGACCCGACTCGGAAATGAGTTCGGGTTGGTTGAACCGGAGCGGTATTCGCGGTTAGTTCTCAAGGAAGAGCAAATCGCGGCGGTCGAGCAGGTGCTGCTGACGCGACGAATCGAGGGCGGGACGACGCTGGAGAAGCACCTTCGCCGCCCGGAAGTCGAATGGCCGGACCTTGTTCCGTACGCCCCCGAACTGGCAAGCGTGCCGCCGGAGGTCGCAAATCAGGTCAGCTACGACGTGAAGTACTCCGGCTACGTCGCTCGGCAACAGATTCAAATCGAACGGCAACGGCGATTGGCTCAAAAACGAATCCCAGACAGTTTCGATTTCGCTAACCTCCAGCAACTCCGCATCGAGGCTCGCGAGAAATTGTCGAGATTTCGTCCAGCGACACTTGATCAAGCGCAGCGCATCAGCGGGATCACGCCCGCTGACATCGCCGTGGTCATGCTTTACCTGGAGAAGAATTGACCTGAAGTTGGCGAGTTCAAGTTTCGAATTTTGAGTCGGTGAGTTGGTTGATCGTTTTAATTCGATTTCGCGTG
>JBJTQD010001059.1:0-1848 GCA_046075445.1 Planctomycetota bacterium | reverse complement strand
AAGATGATCAAAATACTCGCTGCTTTTTTCGTCCTCTTTGGACTTGCGGCAGGTGCCAGTTACTTCATGCTGGTGCCCGATAAAAAGGTCTCGGAGAAGAACGAGGAGAAGAAAGAAGGTGAAGAAAAGAACAAGGATCTTGGCCCTAAGGCTGAGCCCGGGAAAGAGCCTGAGCCTGGCTCTCCCAATCCTTCAGAGATCACAAAGACCAGCCAGATGCCGGTGGCCTTGCCTTCGGACAAACCGCTTTCGCTCGAGTCAATCCTGCAATTGAGCGAGGGGATTCGGCAGAAGGAACTGCAGTTGAATGAGCGGGACAAAGTTCGCCTGCGCGAGGAGCAGCGAATTTCTTTGATGTTTGAAGACCTGAAGCGGGAACAGCAGGAACTGGTCGCCCTCGGCGAGACAATCGATTCCAAGTTGGCGGCGGCTCAGCAAGTGCTCGAACAGATTCGGCAAGAACGAGCCGGCCTGCAAACGGAAAAGCAGCAGTTGGCGGCGGCACAGAAAGCAGCCAATCCAGACGCGGCCAAAAAAGAAGCAGAGGACGCAGAGAAGCTGAGCAAAGTCAAAGGCTGGTTCAATTCCCTTGAGCCAGAGCAGGCGGCTCGATTCATCAAAGAGTTTGCCAATAACGGAGAGCTCGAGTTCGCTTGCAAATTGCTGCAGAGCCTCGACCCTAAAAAGTCGGCCAAAATTCTTGCGGCACTTGATGATGCACCATTGGCCGCAAGTATCGTCAGTCGAATCGGAAATCCGGGAAACTGACACCGCCCGACAACGGCGCGGACTGAGAGGTTGAAATGGAATTTGCGGATGCCATCTTTATCGGGCGGCAATTGCTCTGGATGAGCCTCCTGCTGGTCGCTCCCGTCGTCGCGGTTAGCTTGGCCGTTGGATTGATCATCAGCATCGCGCAAACCGTGACCAGTATTCAGGAACAGACGCTGGCGTTCGCTCCCAAGATTGTCGCGGTCGTTGTGCTAATCATGCTGATGTTGCCGTGGTATCTCTCGACGCTGAAGTCGTTTACCTTGACGATGTTTCAATACCTGACGCAGATCGTGAAATGAACCTGGTTCCGCTGACACTCACGACGGTTCTGGGATTTCTGCTGATCCTGGCGAGGGTCAGCGCGTTCGTCGCTGTTTTTCCGATTTTTGCTCGACGTCAAATTCCCGTGCTGGTTAAGGCGGGGCTGTCGTTTGCTTTGAGTATCTTCTGGTTTACAACGCTTTCCAAGCCGCTCGTTCCGGAGAACTTGACGGCAGTCGATGCGGATACCTTCACGATCTCGATCTGGGTAATTCGCGAAGTTGCGATCGGAATATTGTTGGGGTTGCTCGGGGGCTTGTTGTTGATCCCTGCGAGGATTGCCGGCTCCTATGCCGGTCAGGAACTGGGGTTGACGCTTGGTTCTCAGGCCGATCCAATCACGGGTGAGCCGAGCGCCGAAGTGACCCAGATTTTCGAGACGCTTTCGATGCTTGCGTTTTTCGGATTGAATCTGCATCACTTTGTAATTGTTCTGGTACACGCATCGTTTGAACAGTTTGGGCGAAACGTCGACTTGCTGGGATTGCCCGTTGAGCGAATGGTCGCACTGGTTGGTTCGCTCGATGATTACGGCTTGGCCATTGTTGCGCCGCTTGCGATTTGCATGTTTGCCTTGAACTTAGCGCTTGTGTTGTTGAACAAGGTAGCCCCGTCATTGAATCTGTTTTCGATCGGCACCTCTGTACGCGGGGTGGTGGGGGTGTTTTGTTTGTTCCTCTTTTTTCCGGTGATTTGCCGCGCGCTGGCTTTGTATTTTGAGGTCGTGCAGACGGGGATCGATGAAGCTCTGGG
>JBJTQD010001058.1:0-2930 GCA_046075445.1 Planctomycetota bacterium | reverse complement strand
CCGGGCGTTTCGCGTTGATGGCCAGTTGTGGCAAGGGTTTACGTCGTTCCGGAGGAAGCCTCGGCGCTCTCTGTTCCAAGAGAGACCCACCAGGCTCAGAAAGGAACCCTCAAGGTTCCTTCCGCACCCTTGAATCTCGGTCACGAACTCTCTGACTCTCTCCCCGTCCCACCCGAAACAGTTAACAGGCTGGTTCCTTTCGGGGCCTGCTTTCGTCATCTGCAAATGGCGTTCAGATGAACACCGGGGACCAATCCGAGCGAAATCCAGGAAATCCGGCAGTGGCTGGGAAATCCGGAAACCGGTCTGACCCGCCTGTGACAAGTGCCCAACGTAATATTCATACGCAGGGTCGCCGGTGGAACGAAGGCCCTTTGAAAGGGTGGCGTGATTGGTACCGTCCCGTTGGCTGCTTGGCCGCGTTTACATCGCAAGATGTACACCGAACCTTCGGACCAACAATTCATGGGGCAACGGCCAATCGTTAAGCCGAGAAAAAACCAAGTCCACCGGCACCCTGTCTTTTTTGAATTCCTGGAAGGTGTGCTTCCAGTGAGAAGGATCGGAACCCTGGATGCAGCACAAGAAGAAAACCAACGATCGACCCAAAGGAAAGAAACCGGATGCGGAGCGACGACTCCGACAAGCGGACCGGTTGGCCCGTGTCCTGAGAGTGCTGCAACTGATCCAAGGCCGAGGTCGCTGGGATACCAAAGCGATCGCTCAAGAAATCGAGTGCTCTGAACGCACCGTCTATCGAGACCTAGCCGTTCTGGAATTGGCCGGTGTGCCTTGGACCTACGAGAAAGAATCGTCCAGCTACCGAGTGCGACCCGATTACCAGTTCCCGATTCTCAACCTGACCGATGAGGAACTGCTCGGACAAGCAACCGCGGCTTCCGCCACCAAAGCTCCTGGACTGGATGTGAACCTGGGAGCTAAACCCGCCAGTGAAAAGTTGGCGGCCAAAGCTAACGACAAGTCCGAACAAATCCTGCTCGAAGCCCAGCGGTTCACCGAAGTCCTTGATCTCAAACTCGCCGATCACAGTCGGCATCGAGACTTCATTCGCACAGTGCAGTGGGCACTGATTCAAAAGAAGCAGGTCACCGGGCAGTACCAAAGCCCCTACGAAGACAAGCCGGTCAAGCTGACGCTGCATCCGTATCGGCTCTGTCTGGTGAAGAGTGCCTGGTACTTGATCGGTCGCACGCCCCAGGAATCACTGCCTCGCACCTATCGCATCGTCCGTTTCAAGACTCTCCGAATGCTGGATGAACCAGCGATCATTCCCGACGACTTCAATCTCAAGGCGTATTTTGGGAATGCCTGGAGCGTTTACCGAGGCGAGCAGAGTAACCTCGTCGAGTTGCTGTTCTCCAAAGACGCTGCCGAGGTCGTGACCGAAACAGTGTGGCATCACACGCAGAAAGTCCAGCGGAACTCCGATGGGACCGTGACGATGACTTTCACGGTGGATGGACTGAACGAAATCGTGCGGTGGGTGCTGGGCTGGGCCGGGCGAGTGAAGGTGATTCAGCCGCAGGAACTTCGCCAGCTGGTTCTCGATCAACACCGACAAGCCATTCAGATCAACGAGGACGACAAACTATGACCACCGAAGAACGAGATGCACTGGAAACAATACTACGAACGAATCTCCGCAAGAAATCCCAGGAGCTTCAGGAACTGTGGAACTCGGTGAACGATCACTGGGGCTACGAGGATGCGATCTATCGCTTCTACAGCCAGAGCTTCAAGGTCTACTCGCTTCAGAAAACGACGATTCGAATTGTGGAACTGCTACAGTCGCTGGTCCCGGGCCGAGAACTGAACCCGTGGTTTTCCAGGATCGTGCAGGACGGAACCGGCAAGCAATTCACCATGGCGGACAACGCACGCTGGCTGGAAGCAACCCGGCCCATTGTGGAAGCGTTTCTCTCCTACGCAGACTTCTTAGTGCTCGATCGCAAACTAACGCTCTCGCTCCAACCAGTGGTCCCGACTCCGCACGGATACGCAGCTTATTGGCCACTGCGCCGCGACTCCCGAGCGGTTATTGACTTGACGCTCGGTGTGCTACTAGCGGAGCCGGCTCAGCTACGGATCCTCGGCTACATCGTGCTTCCGAAATGGATTCAAACAGATCGATCCATCAGGGTGTGTTGCTCTTCACAGAACATCGAGCTTCTGGGGCATCGCAACCTAGATTTCTTGACGGCTCTTATTAGATGAGGTTCCCATGGAAAACGAAGCCAACATCATGCCTTTTAGCGACCGTCGCTACGAGGAGGTTCCGATTGACTTGATCAAAGTCATAAACTCGCGTGATCGTGATACTGACCAATTCAAGATGAACGTCACTCCATTATCGAGGGATACGGGTACCGGGATCGGTGCCGATCTCGGGGCTTCTGGCTTGGTAGCAGGAGCCTTGGGCGGACGCCTTCGGATGTCGGCGTCGCTAGCGATCTCCATCGCCCGAGCTCGCGCTCTCTCCGAGAGGTCCCCCTCGGCGATCGATTGCATTCGCCAGATGATTTTCTTGAGCAACCATTGTTTATTGCGAGCGTTGGTCGTCTCGCCGAACACTTCTGCGTAGCGATTGCGAAGCTGGCCCACGGCCATTTGCTCCATCGCGGCAATCTCTTTTCCGACATTCAGTTGCATGTTTTTCTCCATTGGATTGTGGGGAATCGGACTCGCGGCGAGTTAACCGCCGTGGACGACAGTGAGCACGTTTTCGCACGAAAGCTCAAGGCGATCCGCAGAGGATTCGGCAGGATTTCCAGCTTGTTGGCTCTCAGGTAGCGAGTCTCGCTCCCGGAGTCGCAGGATGCCGGCAGCAAGGATCGATGCGATGTCGACGAGTTGCCGCACGTCGAGTGTGTGCGCAGTTTCATCGCAGTTGGTCATGGTGAAAAACTCCA
>JBJTQD010001057.1:0-5352 GCA_046075445.1 Planctomycetota bacterium | reverse complement strand
CCCTCCAAAACGCCGAGACCCTTAAATCCTGAGCGGATCGGCGCTAGCCGCCGGTGGAACCCTCCAAAACGCCGAGACCCTTAATTCCTGAGCGGATCGGCGCTAGCCGCCGGTGGAACCCTTCTCAACGCCCCTGCTGCTAATCACTCTGCGGCCGAGTCTCGCTGGCGGCGAGCTTCGTAGGCGATCACCGCCGCGGAAACCGAAATATTGAGGCTATCAGCTATCCCGCGCATCGGAAGCGAGACACCGGGGAAACCTTGCCAAGCCTCTGAGAGTCCGAACGCTTCACTCCCAAAGACAACCGCAACCGAACGGCAAAAATCGATCGCCGTGTAGGGCTGGCTGGCATCGGGATTGGCCAGAAAAGTCGCGATCTGATGCTGCCTTAGCCAAGCAACGACGTCCGCGGAATCAGCGCTCGCCGTCGGCACGCTGAAGACTGTCCCCATGCTGGCTCGAATGGCGTTGGGGTGAAACGGCGTTGTCTGAGGACTGGCAAGGATGATCGCGTCGACTCCCGCACCATCGGCACTGCGGTAGAGCGCTCCGAGGTTCCCCGGCTTTTCGATCGATTCGACAACGAGCACCAGCGGCGAGGCCGGGAGTTTTAACGACTCTAGTTCCAACTGCGGCTGGTAGGCGACTGCAAGAATCGGCTCTACTCGTTCCCCATACGTCAGCTTGGAAAACAGTTCCGGAGTTAGATCGAGCAGCGTGGCGCGGGCCGACTCGGCAAGTTGCTCCGCTTGCTCTAACTGTTCCGGCGACATGAGCGCGGCACAGATCATGATCTCCGACAATGAGACGCGAGCCTGACACGCGCGACGAGTTTCCCGTTCACCGTGAATCAGAAACCGCTCTTGCAGCTTGCGCCCGCGACTCGACTGAAGCTTCAGTGCGGCTTTGAATTTCGGATTTTGAGAGCTGGCGATTTGGAGCATGGAGTCTGGCGTTGGGCTTGCGTCACAGATTGCGACAAAAGGAATGCGGCGTGAAATGAAAGAAGGACCACGGTCTTAGCTGGCTTATCAAGATATACCATTTGCCAGACAAAAAGCTGAACGCGTTACAACTCAGCGACCGTCAGGGTCGACATCCACTCGCTGGAGAAAATCCCGCAGAGCGGGCCAATAAGAACTCGGCAGCGGCTCGAGGTGAGAACCTCCGGGGATTTCATGAAACTCTGAATCGGGGTTCGCGACGCGAGCAAAGAGTGCCTTGGCGCAGTCGATCGGGATCAGTTCGTCGGCTGCGAAATGCGTTTGGAATACGGGCATCTTGCAACTGGCAATAAACTGATCGCTGGGATATCGATTGCGCATCAAGAGGCTGACCGGAATCCAGGGAAATTTTCGCGCGGCTGGGCTGACAAGTGAATCAAAGGTGCGATCGATGATCAATTCGCGAGCCCCGAATTGGCTGGCCAACTGCACGGCAATTCCACCTCCGAGCGATCGGCCAAACAGGGTAATCGCATCTGGCTGAACCCCGGTTCGCTCGCTGAGCCACTTCAAAGCGGCCGCGCAGTCGTTGACTACTGCCGCCTCGTTCGGCTGGCCGCTCGTCAGTCCAAAGCCGCGGTAATCGACGATGAGAACATCGGCTTGCAATTCATCGCGGAGGCGGCGACCAAAATGGTTTCCAACTCCCGCAACGTTCTCGGCGTTTCCGTGGCAAAAGAGAATGATGCGCTGAGGGTCGGGAGACTTGAGCAGCCAAGCGTGCAGCCGAGTCCCATCGAACGAGTCAATCCAAACCTCTTCGGTGTTAATTGGACGGACAGAATATTCCCAATCTCTCGCGTCAGCCCCCGGGTAGACCAGCCGCGGTTCGTTGTAGACCAGAAAGGCAAGGATGCTGGCGTAGCCGGTCAAAGCAATCACTAGAAGTCGCAGGGAGCTCCGCCTCAGCCCCGACCAGAGGCTGCCCGAGTGGTCCGCTGAAAGGTTACTTTTGTTCACGACTTTCGCTTTCGAGTTCGATGAAACTTTCCTATTAAAAGTGCCTCAAGCCTTTACCGGGATTTCAGCCTTGGCCAAGCTGGCTCCGAGGCATAGAGCGACCGTTATGCCCTAATCTAATCCATCGTCCTGCTGATTCGTGAAGCAAAAGGCGGTTTCTTTCCGACATTGGAACGGGTCCGCAGATTCCCGAATCTGCCGGAGGCCCTCAAGGGTTACTTTGAGCAGCCCCCTTGGGAAACCGAATTTCGAAAAAAAACTGCTAGGGGGACTGCGATTTTCTGGCCCATTTATGAACCTCGCTGATAAGGTCTGAGGGTCATGCCGGTTGTGAACGGGGCGCAAGCAAAACGGCTGTGGAAAGCCGGGGAAGTCTCTCGATAACGAGACTGTTCACTGCTGTCAGACGTCACTCAGCTAGCGACTGGGCTGACCTGCCCGATTGAGGTTGCCGTTTCCAAGCGGTAACGACTAGGATCCCGAGTTGGATTCCTGAGCGAGAGCTGGGAGTTCAAATCCTGCGGTTTGATTAGCCGACAACGGGCGCAGTCAGCGAACAAGTCTCACGGCAGCAATCAATACAGCAGCACATACCGGCGTGGCCAAGAACGGCTTACGCGGCAGCTTTCATCGCAAGAGCGAACGATGAAAGCACATCAAGGAGGAAGCATGGTCTTGCGCAAACCCTTTCAACGCATTCTGGCGGTCGCCATTCTGGCTGGCTGCTCACCACTGGTAGCCCAGCAGACAGGCGGTACCGCACAGGATGGAACTCCTGCGCAGGAAGCCAAATTGCTGAGCGAACCATTGTATCGAGTAGCCAAAGCCACTGGAGAGGACAAACCGGTCGCTGATCAACCGGTTGCCGACGGCGGTGCCAAAGCGGCTGACGCGGGACCTGTCGAACGCGTGGCAGAAGCGACGCCGAAGGCTGTCACGCCAAGCGCGCCGGCCCATCCTCTGGACAATGCTTTGCAGATGGCTGACAAGGCCCTCGACGACATGCAGTCGGTTCGTGATTACACGGCGACTCTGGTCAAGCGCGAAAGCATGAACGGCACGATCGGCGAACGCGAGTTCATGAAAGTCAAGATTCGCAATGAGCGCGTTGTCGATGGCAAGGAAGTTCCGTTCAGCATCTACATGCGATTCCTCAAGCCCAAAGCAGTCGCTGGTCGCGAAGTCATTTGGGTCAAGGGACAGAATGAAGGCAAGCTGCTTGCTCACGAATCCGGAATCATTACGGGCTTCAAGACGTTCCACCTCGAACCAGACGGATGGCTGGCGATGCAAAACAATCGCCATCCGGTCTACGAAGCTGGCTTGGAAAACCTCGTCCTGAAGCTGATCGAAAAGGCTGAGCGTGACCGTGCGGCTGGCGAATGCCAAGTTGAGTATCGCAAGGGTGCCAAGATCAATGGCCGCGCTTGCACCATGATCAGCGTGACTCACAAAGAGCGGAAAGCTCCTTACGATTTCCACAACGCTCAGGTCTTCATCGACGACGAGCTGAACATTCCGATTCGCTACGTCGCCTATGATTGGCCCGCAGCTGAGGGAGGAGACGCTCCGATTATCGAAGAATACACCTACATCGAAGTCAAACTGAACGTTGGACTGACGGACAAGGACTTCGACCCCGCGAACGAAGAATACGAGTTCCCCGGCTACTAAACCGGAATTCAGAAGACATTATTTTTCATTCAGACCGTTGCCTGGCAATTCGCCTGGCAACGGTTTTTTTATTGGGTTAGCCAAACACCAGCGGGCTGAATCCCAAGACGGCTCGGCTCTACTGGCTTGTTGTTCAGGGCTTTCTCCTTAAACGCGGGGCACCAGTTGCTCTTTCCGACTTCCCCAAAAGAAGTGCCAGCAGCTAGAATTTGGGGGTCATCGCCCCACTCTCTTTCCCCCAGTACCAGCTATGCCGCTGCGTAACTTCGTTGCCATCGCGATTGCGATCGCGGTCGCTCTGGCCTGCTCATCTGCCGTACCCAAGAGTCGCTACGCCAATCTTTTCGCCGAGGCCTTGGAGGTCGTCGAGAAAGATGCGCTGGAGGAGTACGGTCGCCGCGACTTGTTTGATACGGCGGTCAGCGGGATGCTTGAATCGCTTGACGAGCACTCAATGTATTTCTCGGGAGCCCAGTACCGGGCCTTCGAGGAAGATATGCAGCAGGAATTCGGCGGCGTCGGAATGTTCGTCGGCGTGGATCCGCGCACAAAGGAATTGGTGGTCGTTGCCGCGATGCCAAACACGCCCGCCGCCAAGGCGGGGCTGGCAAGCGGGGACGTGATTCTCGAAATCTCCGGCGTCTCAATGCTCGGCAAATCCCGCGAGGATGCCGTGGAGAAAATGCGCGGCCCCAAAGGCAAACCGGTCGTGCTGCAAATCCGCCACGATGGAGAAACTCGCGAAGTCACTTTGATTCGCGACTCGATCAAGACGGACTCCGTGCAAGGCGACTGGCTGCATGCCGACGGCCACTGGGACTTCTTTCTGAAATCGCAGCCGACTACTGGCTACATTCGAATCTCACAGTTCAGCGAACGGACCGTGGAAGAGTTGCGAGCGGCTCTCAAGTCGCTCGATGGCAAGATTGAGAACTTGATTCTCGACTTGCGAATGAATTCAGGAGGGCTGCTGGAAGCGGCAGTCGAAATCAGCAGCATGTTCCTTCCTCCCGGCGAGGACGTGGTCCGAATCGAAGCCCGCAATCCAAGGTTCAACGAGCAACTGCGAACTCGCGGCGAGCCGCTGATAAAATCGAACGTCCCGATCGTCGTGCTGGTCAACCGGCACTCGGCCAGCGCCAGCGAAATCGTTGCGGCTTGCCTTCAGGACCATGGCCGCGCCCAAGTTGTCGGGGAGCGCAGCTACGGCAAGGGCACCGTGCAAAACGTGGTTTACCTCGAACGCAAGAAAAGTGCGATTCGCTTGACTACCGCCCGCTATGTTCGCCCCAGCGGAAAGAACATCGACCGACGTGTCGCTGAGAAACACGAGCTGACTGACTGGGGTGTCAGCCCAAGCGATGGGGCTGCAGTCGAGCAATCCGAAGAGCAAGTTTTCGAGCAATTTCGGCAGCGCAACTTGCGCGACTTGGCTGGACTGCAAAGAATACAACAGACTCCCCGACCGATGCCGGATGATGGGACGAAAGAGTCCGAACTACAGGAAGTCGATGCGGCAGGAAACAACGTATCCTTTGCTGAAGATCTTGTCCTGAACGGGGCTTCCTCCTTTGCCCGGCAAGTCACATTGGATGGCATGACGGTGACTGCCAGTGGGGCGACCGGCCTGAACACGGTGGTTCTCTCCGGGGGAGCGGTGACGCTGCAGGGTGCCGGGGCCTACAGGACTACCGGGGCGGGCAGCGGTGCGCAG
>JBJTQD010001056.1:0-2471 GCA_046075445.1 Planctomycetota bacterium | reverse complement strand
CGAGCGACCAGCCGTTGCGGGAACGCTGCTCGGAGCAGCTCTTCGAAAATCGCCGTGGCAAGGGCTTGTCGCGTGAAGCCGCAACAGAAGCGGTTGCTGACCCGCTGTTGTTCGCAGCGCTCTTGGTCCGCTTGGGAGAAGTCGATGCAGCGGTTGCCGGATCGCTGGCGACCACCGCAGCGGTGATTCGCGCGGGGCTGTATGGTTTAGGCACGCCACCTGGGCGGTCGCTTGTTTCCAGCTTTTTCCTGATGGAATTAGTTGGTGGGCGAACAGTCGCTTTTGCGGACTGCGGCGTGGTTCCTGACCCAGACGCCCAGCAACTCGCCGAGATCGCTGTCGCGACTGCCGAAAACTTCCAACGGCTGACGGGGCAATCACCGCGCGTGGCGATGCTTTCATTCTCAACGCTGGGGAGTGCCGATCATCCCCGGGTCGAGAAAGTACGCGCGGCAACCGCGCGGGTCCGTGAGCTTGCTCCCAGCCTTGCTGTTGACGGCGAGTTGCAATTCGATGCAGCTTTTGTCCCGCAAGTCGGCGCGAGGAAATCGCCCAAGTCGGAAGTGGCCGGGCACGCGAATGTCTTTATCTTCCCGGATCTCGATAGCGGAAACATTGGCTACAAGATTGCCGAGCGGATTGGCGGGGCCACCGCGATTGGTCCCTTGGTTCAGGGACTGAGAGCACCGATGATGGACTTGTCGCGTGGTTGCTCAGTGCAAGACATCGTCGACGTGGCGGTCGTCGCTTGCTGTCTGGCTCCCGACCGGTACTGATGCATGAGACGATGAACAAGCCTACAACCGCTCGGCAATGAAGCCGCGGACGTTGTCGCGAACGCTTTCGTCCCGCCAGAGTCGTTCAACCTCGTCCATGAAGCGGCTCTCGTGGCGGCAGATTCGCTCCACGATCGGCTTGCGAATTTGACGTTTGCTCAAGGCGAACACCGCGGGAGGGACAACTTGTAGTTCCCGGGCCATCGCTTGAGCTCGAGTCAGGACTTGTTCTGCGGGGACAGCTTCGTCGGCCAAGCCAGCTTGAACGGCGTCCGCTCCGACAAAAGTCCTTCCGCTAGTGACAATTCGCTGGAGGTGCTGAGTGGCGGCGACAAATCTGAGGATTTCGATACCCTCCGGAGGAAGCGGCAAACCGACTCTCAGTTCCGGCATGCCAATTTTTGCTTGGGAGGCGAGCATGCGGTAATCGCAGCTGCTGGCCAAAACGCAGCCACCGGCCAAGGCGTGCCCGCCAATTGCGCCAACGAGCGGCTTGGGAAATTCGAATGCCGTGCGAAACAGCCGCCGGATAGCCGGGATGAATCGATCAAGATAGCTCAGTGGCTCAGACATCAGCCGCTTCAAGTCAACGCCCGCCGAAAAGGTTGAACCCCGATTCGCCAAGATCAGCACCGCGACATTCGCGTCAGCCGCGAGTGCGTCTAACTGGTTCGAGAGGGTTTCCAAAAATTCCACGTCCATGGCGTTCACTTTTCCGTGACGCAGGGTGAGTGTGGCGATTTGCTGCTCGTGATGAAGGTCGAACACGTGAGATGATCCGGATTGGGAAAGGGCTTTTAGTGGTGCTGTGAGTTCGAGGTTTGCCCGGTTGTGGGACCGATCAGTCGGATGACGTTCTCCGTTGTTACGGGACTGATGATTCCTCGCTCGGTGATGATTGCCCGAATCAGCCTCGCCGGCGTTACGTCGAAAGCAGGGTTGTAAACTTCGACTCCCTCCGGTGCCGTCCGGCGCCCGAAGCCTTCGGTGATCTCTTCCGCGTTCCGCTGTTCGATCGGAATCCTTTCACCAGTGGTCAGGTTGAGGTCAAACGTGCTGCTCGGTGCAGCGATGTAGAAAGGGATGTCGTGCGCGGCAGCAAGAACGGCCAGCCCGTAGGTTCCAATCTTGTTGGCCGAGTCACCGTTGGCAGCAATCCGGTCGGCGCCAGTGATCACCGCTTGGACCCGGCCTTCCCGCATTACCTGGGCCGCCATCGAGTCGCAAATCAGAGTGGCTGGAACTTTGCGCTGGAGCAGTTCCCAGGCGGTCAATCTCGCGCCTTGCAGCAGCGGCCGGGTTTCGTCAACGTAGACGTGGAGCAAGTGCCCGGCATCTTGTGCAGCAAAGATCGCCGCCAGAGCGGTGCCATATTCGGCGGTTGCCAGTCCACCTGCATTACAGTGCGTCAGCACGCCAGTAGCGGACCTCAGCAGGCTGGCGCCATGTCGACCAATCGCATGACACATCTGACGGTCTTCTTCGTGAATAGCTCTTGCGGCTTGCAGCAACTCTCCGAGCAGAGCTTCTTTCTGAACCAGCTTCTTTCCGCACGCTTCACGCCCGGCGCTGCGGACTCGCTCTAAAGCCCAGAAAAGATTGACAGCCGTTGGGCGACTGGTGGCGAGGTAGTCGCAGACTTGGTCCAGCAGCGAGGAGGCTGCCGCCGAGGGGAGTTCACTGCTCGCTTCCAAT
>JBJTQD010001055.1:0-7775 GCA_046075445.1 Planctomycetota bacterium | reverse complement strand
CCAAATTCCCCGCCAGACTTTACCGGCTGGGAAAGCCCTGCCTGATGTAGCGGGATTAACCAATTCAAGGGCTCGGTCTAGCCGAAACTAGATTGTGACGCACTCCGGGAATACCCCGAAGAGGTCGCCCCGCTATCAAGTTTTGTTCCTCCACGGCCTGTAACCCATGAGCTCATCGGCGATCGACATTCTCCGCTCAGCAGCCCCTTGGGTAGCCGAACAGCTACGCAAATACCTGCTGCTGCTCGTCGTCCCTCCGCTGCTCTGCGGTGCACTGGCGTTCGCTTGGCTACTAGTGACGCCGCAAAGCTGGAAAGCCTACCAATCCCTGCTGGTTCGCGACGACCTGCTGGGAGACAGTTTCAAGCCAGGCCGGTTCTCTAGCTTGGAGAACCAAAAGAGCGCTCAAGAAACCATCCTGCACATCGCTCGCAAACCCCAAGTCATCCGCGGAGCGCTCGAAGCATTAGGGCCAGACCCGGATCAATCCGCCAACCGCGAGACCTGGCTGAGTGAACAAGCGATCGAAGATACCCGCGACTCCATCTCGATCGTCGCACCCAATGGAGCCGAATTCGGCAAGACGGATGTCGTCGTCCTCTCGGTCAAAGCGAAAAGCCGCGACCGAGCATGCCGCTTCGCCGATTTTGTCACCAGCGAAATCGAAAAGAATCTTCGCGAGGTTCGTCACGATCAACTCGTGAGCATGCAAAGCGAACTGGAACTTTCGGTCCAACAACTCACTCGCGAATACGACTTGATCGCCGAGAAAGTCAAAGGCGTGGAACTCGCGGTTGGCTCCGACCTGCCAGTACTCCGCAGTTTGCTCGATCGGGCGAGCAGTGCGAGCGATGTCCAGCGAGCACTCGAGCAGATTCGCCAAGAACGCCGAGCCGCAGAAAACGAGCTGGAAGTCGCCCGCAAGCAACTGCAACTCCTGCAATTAATCGAATCGGATCCCGCTCAATTCTCAGTCAGCTCCAGTGAACTCCTGACGATGCAGCCGATTTTCAAGAAACTCCGCGAAGGCCTAACCGATGCAGAGCTACGCTTGCTGACCGAGTCGGGGAGATACGAGCCGGGGCACCCGTCAGTGGTCCATGCCCGGGAAGTGATCGAGCAAACTCGGCAACAGATCCGGCGTGAGGCCCTAGTCGTGATCGAGGGGCTCCGCTCGCAAGAATCTACCGCCGAAGCGAAATATCAGCGGCTGCTGAAATCCGAACAGCAATACGACGAACGCTTGGCTCGGCTCGGTGAGAAACGCGTCGAATACGAAACGCTTGCCCTCGAAATGCAAAAACGAGGCGAGACTTTGGGTAAAGCCAAAACCGATCTCGCTCAAATTCAGTCGCTCGCCGAGGCAGCTGGTCGCGTCAGCCTGATCACACGCATCGGCCAACCACAAGCTGATCTCCGCCCCGATGGGTTAACCAAGAAAACAAGCTTGCTGCTTGCCATCTTGGGCGGACTGATCATTGGCGGCGGACTTGTCGGCCTGTTCTACGAACCCGATCCTCGCGCCCCTTGGCTCGCCACCCAGCCAACCCCCTCAGTAGCGCCAGCCCCGCAAGCCTCACAGGAAGAGGCAACGTCTCTACCCGAGTCAGTTTCTCTCCTGCCGGTCCAGAACCGCGTCGAACAGCTCAGAGCCGAGAGACCTTTTGCCTGGTCGCGGCCGGAGACCGAGTCATCGTCGCAGATTCCAGCAGCGGAATCAGTCAACCTAGAGGCGAACGACTTCATTGAGTTGCAGCCAAGGTCTAACCACAACGTAGAGCCCTCAGCATTCCCACTACGAGTCGAAATCCCTGCGGTAACGCTCTCCTTGGAAAGGGCTGCGACTACCGAGCCGAGTCCGCTTCCTGCTTACACCAGCGAGCCTGAGTTCAGTGCGCCCGATGCTCAGCCCGCGCTACCTGCATCTACTCTGATCACTTCGATCACGCTCAGTGCAGAGACAACCCTACCGCTTAATACTCAAGCACAAGTGGCGACCGATGAGATTGCGCGGCCAGCCCTCAATCTCGACGCGCTAAAACAAACTTTGGCCGAAGCAGCCCGTGCTGCGGCAGCGAATAAACCGAGTGGCGAAAGCACTGGCCCCTCGCCACAGCAAAATCCGGCCGGCCCGAACCAATCCGGTCGGGCACCAAGCTTGACTGACCGGCTAGACGTGCTCAGTCAATCACTGACTAATTACTGCGATACATTCCGCAGTGACTTTCCCAACTCAGGGAGTCCAACAAACAGCTGAGCTTGCCGAGTCGTTGCGACTAGAGCGCAGCGGCAACCTCGTCGCTCAAGTTGATGTTTGATGAGACGCTTTGTACGTCATCGTGATCGTCGAGCTCTTCCAGAAAGGCCATGACCTCACGCGCCTGGTCGAGATTCAGGTCGACCGTGTTTTGCGGGATGCGAGTCAACTGCTTGCTTTCACAGGTAAAACCAGCCGACTCCAGCGCATCGCTCAACTCCGAGAACCGCTCGGGCTCGCAGAGGACCTCAAACTTGGTCCCGAGATGCTGGATGTCATCCGCTCCCGCTTCGGTAGCTACTTCGAATAGCTTTTCCTCGGAGAGATTCTCTGCGGGAAGGACGAAGAGGCCTTTGCGATGGAACATGTAGGCGACGCAGCCCGATCCGCCGAGATTGCCGCTGTGTTCCTCAAACAGCTTCCGTAGTTCGGAGGCCGTTCGATTGCGGTTGTCGGTGGTGATTTCGCAGATCACGGCGACCGCGTGCGGTCCATAGCCCTCGTAGAGCACCTCTTCCATCGAGCCGCCTTCGAGTTCGCCAGTCCCTTTCTTGATCGCCCGATCAATGTTGTCGTTGGGCATCGAAAGCGCCTTGGCGTCGGTAATCGCTTTCCGCAGTCTGGCATTGCCGCTGGGGTCGCCGCCCCCCAATCGGGCCGCAACGATAATGGCCTTGGAAAGCTTGGTCCAAAGCTTCGCTCGCTTGGCGTCAGTCGCGGCTTTCTTGTGCTTAATATTCGCTGAATGTGAGTGTCCAGCCACTTGTTTCTGCTCCTGAAAACGACCGTTCTTGTTTCGACTTTGAGCTGCTGGAAACTCCGCTTTCCTTCCGCTCAAGACGCTCCTGTGCCAGCATCTTCTCTACGTGAACAACACTTTTCTACGTGAACACCATGCGTTTGCAATCGACTCCCGATGCGGCTGACTCGGATTGCTTCGCGAATTCTATCCTGCGACTCCATCGGCGGGAGGTCCAAATGATAGAACGATGTAATCCAGCTGACTGGACCTGTTCGCTCGCCTTAACCCTACCGCGGCTTCTTCTTGGCAATCACCTTGGCTTGTGGCTTGGCAACCGCTTTTTTGACGACCGGCTTGGCAATCGGATTCTTGGATACCGGCGGCTTAGCGGCCGCTGGTTTGCTCTCAGGTTTCGCGGCGGGCTTAGCTGGCTTCTTAGCCGCCGCCTTGGGATCAGGCTTCTCGGCGACCGGCTTCACGGCAGCCTTTTCAGCAGTCGGCTTCTCGGCACCCTTCTTACCTTTGCCAGCGGCGACCGGTTGGGCTTCAGACTTGGCCGCTGTCGGCTTGGAGGGCGCCGACTTGCCTGGCGCGGGTTTGCCAGGCGCGGGCTTGCCAGGCGTGGGCTTGCCAGACGCGGGCTTGGCTGCAACCGCTGCGGCAGCTGGCTCGTCAGGCTTCTTTCGTCCGCTGCTTCGCTTCGGAAATCGGTCAGCAGCCTCCGAATCGATTTGGAGAACGATGTCCCGTATTTTTTTATCCTGCGAGTTGGCGTGGAACGCGACCGCTAATTGGTGCACGAGCGAGGCGAACTCTGCACCTTTGTTTTTAGGGATCGTCCGCTCCAAACCAGGAATCTTCCCCCGCTTTTGTTCTTCTTCGGAAATTGCGCCGATCGTGTACATCAGCGAGAGGAGGGCTTGGTCGACTGGGATCGAATGGCCACCCAAAGCTAACTGGGCCACCGTCGCAACGACGAACGGAGAGATCCCCTTGTACTTCTCCAGTTGCTCAATCGCTTTGCCCAGATTCTCCTTTTTGAGAAACTCGGCGTCGAACGAATACTTCGACTCAAACAAGCCGTGCAGCACCTTGCGTAGTCGTCCCGCCGCAGCCAGCGGGTCGTGCAAACCCTTCATCAACTCAGCTAGTTCCAGCGAGGTGGTGACCCGAATCTCATTCCAATCGAAATAATCAACCTGCAACTTGGCCAGCACTTCGTCGGCTGCTTCATAGGTCGAGTCTTCGAGGCAGCAGGCGTAAACCAAGTGCTCAAGAACAGTCCGGTTGGCAGGGGACAAAACCGGCTGATAGTACTTTTTGGCGACTTTATAGAGTTTGTTGAACTTCTCAGCGCGATTGGCTAGTGCAGTCATGACGTTTCCCGATGAGGCTGACGACGAAAGGTTCTATCTTAATAGAAAACGCGATTTCACCCAGTCTGGCTGGAGATTTAGATTCAATCCGAGACCGAGTAAAAGCCCGCAAAATGGGAACTGCCGGTTCGAAGTCGGCTCGAAACCAGGGCAAACCCATACCGACGACCGCTTATTGGCGGTTCTCTGGGGACTCTTCCCACTGCTCCTCGTCTGAATCGACTTCGTCCAAGTCTTCGTCGCTTGCCTCTTCGCGGGGCAAAACTTCATTCAGAATTCGCGCGACGGCTTCGGCGTTCTTTATCCCCTTGTCGAGGACAAACGTGATTCGAGGCGTGTAGCGGGTATCAAGGCGATCGCCCACTTTCCGCTGGAGAAAGCCAGCCGAATTCTGGAGGCCGAGCAAGCTCAGTCGTTGCTTGGTCTCATCGCCCATTATCGAAACATGAACCTTGGCCTGACGCAAATCAGGTGAGACCTCAACGAACGTGACCGTGACGTCGCGAATCCGAGGATCTTTCAACTCAACGAGGATCGCCATGGCGACCACTTCGCGAATTGCTTCTGCTGCCTTGAGCACTCGACGGGAACTCATCTTTACCTTTCTGAAAACTAACTGCAGCCAAACGCTGGCCGCGCTGGGGCTCACCCAGACTACTCGATTCACCCGAACTATTGCCGGCAGCCATGCGCGAAGCAGAAACGATCCAGCCCTGCCGCCTTGGCAGGAGCCGACGCCAAGCCGTTGCCGATAGCAGCCATGCTGCCGGTCGGGCTGACGTTTGTCGCGGTTTGCCGCGACTGCCTCTCGGCGAAAATCGCCGAGGCTCGGTTAAAAAGCTGAAACGAGCAATAGAGACGAACAAAACCCTTACAAGGTTCGCGCCACTTCCTGGATTTTGAAGGCCTCCAGTGTGTCGCCTTCCTTGATGTCATTGAACCCTTGTAACTTGATGCCGCATTCCATTCCGCGCTGCACTTCGCGGGCATCGTCTTTTTCCCGCTTCAAGGACTCAATCGGATACTCACCAATCACCCGGCTGTCGCGAATGACTCGCAACTTGCAATCTCGCTGGATCGAGCCACGCATCACGCGGCATCCAGCAATCACGCCGACCTTCGAAATACTGAAGGCCTGCAGGACCATCGCCATACCGACTTCGACTACCTGCTGTTCCGGCTTGAGCCTTCCCTCGAGGGTCGCCTTAATGTCGTCGGTAACCTTGTAGATGATGTCGTAGCGACGGATCTCGACTTGCAGGTCGTCGGCCAAAGACCGAGCTGCTTCGTCTGGGACCACATTGAAGCCGATGATCACGGCTTGCGAGGCTTGAGCCAAACGGACGTCGGCCAGCGTAACACCGCCAACCAACGCTTGCAGAATGTTCACGCGAACTTCCGGATGTTCGATCTTCGAAAGTTCTTTCTGCAGAGCTTCGATCGAACCCCGAACATCGGCTCGAATGATCAGGTTGAGCGTGACCACATCTTGGGTTTTGCCCAAGGTGCCCGTCTCGACGCGTTTCTGGAAATCTTCCAGCGAAACGCGGGTCGTGATTCCACCGAGCGACTGCTGACGCGAAGTCGCCTCTCGGCTGGCCGCCAGTTCGCGAGCTTCAGCAATATCCGAAAGCACGTAGAACTTGTCGCCCGCGTTGGGAGCGATGTCCAAGCCAGTCACGTTCACCGGCATACTCGGACCAGCCTGATTGACTTTCTTGCGACCTTGCAGGGTGTCAAACATCGCTTTGACGCGACCGTGAGAAGCACCGCAGACGACGATATCGCCGACATTCAGCGTACCACCGCCGACGATCAACTTGGCAATGACTCCACGCCCCGGTTGCTGCTCGGCTTCGAGACAGGTTCCAAACGCAGCCCGGTCGACATTGGCTTTGTACTCATGCAATTCCGCAGTGACCAAAATGGTCTCCAGCACCTCGTCGATACCGGTCTTCTTCACGGCACTTGTCTTGACCACTTCAACATCGCCACCCCATTCGCTCGGGAGCAGGTTGCGGGAAGCGAGTTCCTGATAAACTTTTTCTGGATTCGCACCGGGCAAGTCGATCTTGTTGAGCGCCACGATGATCGGAACACCAGCCGCTTTGGCGTGACTGATCGCTTCCTCCGTCTGAGGCTTGATCCCGTCATCCGCCGCGATGACCAGCACTGCAATGTCGGTAACATTTGCACCGCGGGCGCGCATCTCGGTAAACGCCTCGTGACCTGGTGTATCGACAAACGATATCTTTCGGTCGCCTTTGCGGACCTGGTACGCCCGAATGTGCTGGGTGATACCACCTGCTTCCCCCGAGACCACATCGGTCCCGATGATCGCGTCCAGCAGCGAGGTCTTGCCGTGATCGACGTGACCAAGGAACGTGACCACTGGAGGACGAGTCGTGGCTGTCGCCGGATCAATCGCCGTATCGATACTGCTAAGCAACTTATCTTCCAGCGATTCCGCCTGGCGAAGCTCAACCATATGCGACAGATTGAGATGATCAATCAGGAGTTCGACAAGGTCAGGAGTGAGCTCCGAGTTGATATTTTTCAAACCAGTGTCACCGAGTTTCGGCAAGGCCATCAGCACTGCGCCCTTGTTGACACCGGCAGCTTCCGAAAACGTCCTGACAGTGCAGGGCAGTTGCAACACAATCTTTTCCTTCCGTGGCGCGGCTGTGCTTCCAGCGGCCATTTGGGCGCGCCGGCGATATTGCCGCTGTCGTTCCAGTCCTTCTTCATCGAGCAGATCGCGTCGACCGTCGAAGGTTCCCTTTTCTTTGATCTTTTTTCGGACTTGGCGGGTTGCCCCAAGCTCTGAGTCAAACCCTTCACCGGCGCCCTTCTCCTTCTTCGCCCGAGCCTTACCGGCGGCTTCGCGAGCCGCAGCCAATTCGGCCTCGGCCACATCTTGGGGACGCGGCGGACCTTTGCGGACCGGCTTTGCTGGGGTCGTCTTCGACTTACTCTTGGCGGTAAACTCCTCAAGCGGAGCAACGCTGCCTGTGCGTCGGGCCTTGAGCAAAGCTTCCTGAGGAAGCGCAATGTCAGGCTTTTGTACCTTGATCGTCTCTTGAGTCGACTGCGGAGTCGGCTGCTTAACTTCCGGCATGGCGGCGATCGCCGCCAGCGGAATGTTAGAACCGGTTCGCCGCTTGAGCGGATCCCGCCTAACCGCAGCCTTGTCTTCTCCGCCAGCCGCTTTCTTGCGAGCCATCTGGTCGAGGTCTTGGAGCGGCGCTCCTCGAGCGGGAGTTCTTTCCTCGCGCCGCGGCGCAGCGGGGGACAGAGGAGCCGCTGGGGTAGCCGGCTTACGCAGTGCGAGCGGCGGCTCAACCGGCGCGGCGGGTGGTGCCGAGGCAACTTCCGTGGCAACAGAAGTTACCGTCGGGGT
>JBJTQD010001054.1:0-1644 GCA_046075445.1 Planctomycetota bacterium | reverse complement strand
CCTGGCGGAAGCGTTCGAAAAGGCGAACGTTGGCCAGCAAGTCGCGTTCGGATTGCGTAAGCGATTCCATGATTCGGTCGCGTCCAGCACCTCTCATCAAAGGTTGAATGATCGAGAAGTTGACCAGCGAACTGGCTGATTGGGTGGTGCTGTTGCCAAAGTTCCAGAGGATGGAGTTAGCCAGACCGACGGTGTAGCTCGCTCCCGTGATTCCGAGTTTGCGAAAGCTGACTCCGCCACCGGTGGCTCCCAAGCCGGTGGAGATTGCCGACTCGCCTCGGCGGAGAGTTTGAAAAGAGTTGAAGCCGGCGAAGAGTTGGGAGTCGAAACCGAATCGCTCCAGGGCAACGTCGAGCGCGGTCAGGTAAAGCTCTTCTCGCTGCCTCTGATAGACCGTAGAGTGGAGCAGGGCTAGGTCAAAGGCTCGTTCGAAGTCGAGCAGGACTTCGCCTTTTTCGTTCATCGGCAGGTACTGAAGCCATTCCGGGTTCTCGACGTACTCGGTGTCCCCGTTTGCGTGCCAGTGGGGGTAACCGGGCCGGCCATCGACTCGTCGCATCAGGTCGCCGGAGGTGGGGTCGTCCGGCGGAATTGGCGGATGGTCCTGCGAAAAGGGATTGAACATCCGGCTTTCCGGGGCGACCTTGATATCCCCCGTGGGTGATTCCCAGCGAGGGTCGACCGCTTTTTGCTGAACTAGGTCAGTTGCATCTTTGTCAGCCATGCGGCGGTAGTAACCGCGGTGGCAGCCAGAAGAGAGGAATGCGAGGAGCAGAAAGGCTGCCAACAGCATGCGATTGAGAGGAAGTCGGGTCACGATTGCCAAAACCTCAAGAATTAGGGCATCCCGGCGTGACTTTCCCAGCCGATTGGTCGCTTGCGAGCGGTGTTTCGCCCGAAAATCGGCTTGTTTTGGTCACGCGAGAAGCCTCGGGAATTGGCCGGCCCAGCGGGAGGGGACCAGTCAATTGGAAAGATCTAGCGGCTTTGATGGTTTTCGGGGTTTTAGCGAAGTTAACTTGAGCAAATGTGCCGCTGATAGCGGCGAGATGCGGGTAATGAAGTAGAGTCAATTGGGGCCGCTCGGGCGTCCGATCTAAAAACTTGACGCTGAAAATTGCCCAATTTATCATTCAATATTGCGAATTTGTCCCCCGTCTAAGAAGGATTCTGCCAGCGGGTGGCGGTGGCGAAGGCCTCTTCTTTCTCTTGCAGAAAACCCCACATGTTACCTTATCTGGTTTTTGGACTTCTCTTCATCTTGCTGGTGGTTTTCACGGTCTTGGCTCGCAAGGCCTGGCACTGGAGCAACATCGTTGCGGTGATTCTGCTGTTCATCGCGAACACGGTCGCGCTCTTCATGGCAACCCGCGTTCTCGACTTGCGCTCGGCAGAGATCAAAGAAGCGTATGACTCCGAAACTGCAGCTGACCGCGCCGAGGGTGCTGCTGACTTGGCTCGGTTCGGTCCGGCTGACTCGTTTACTTATGGCCCGGGCTCGCTACGGGATGCAGAGAACAAGCTCGCTTTGGAATTGATTGGACAAGGCCGAGTTTGGAAGCACGGCTCGGTTGAGCAGCGCGACGGGAATTACGTTTTCAAGTTCGCTCGCGCTCGCGAGCAGATGACTGAGGCTGACAAGCT
>JBJTQD010001053.1:0-19251 GCA_046075445.1 Planctomycetota bacterium | reverse complement strand
GGGGGGCTGAGAACGATAGCCAGCCCTTGCTCCTGTTTGCTGATCGCGAGTCACCTTCCACGGAGGCGGACCGATCGTCAGCTGAGAATTCTTGCCGCTCCGGTGCGTGCTGGCAACCTCACTGCCAAAGGTCTCCTAAATCCTTGCGGGTTACGGAATCAAAACGCGATGCAATTGGTCGACACGACCAAACTCAGGTGCAGTTCACTTCTGGTCAGTCTTTGAGTGGAATCAATGAATACCGCCGCAGTCGCCGCTGCTCCCAAACCGTCCCAAATGAAACAGAACGAGGCCGTCCAGCTCTACTTCGATCGAGCGGCTGACAAACTCGGACTGGACGAAGCAATCCGCAAACGCCTGAAGCTCGCGCGGCGGGAAATGACTGTTCAAGTAGCGGTCGAAATGGACGACGGGCGACAGGAAACGCTGATTGGCTACCGCGTTCAGCACAACAACGCCCGCGGTCCGATGAAGGGTGGTCTTCGATACCACTGGGAAGTCGATTTGGACGAAGTGCGCGCTCTGGCTTCGCTGATGACGTGGAAGACGGCGCTGGTCAACATCCCCTACGGCGGAGCCAAAGGCGGTATTTGTGTGGACCCACGCGAACTCAGCCGCAAGGAAATGGAGCGGATCACTCGCAAGTTCGTCGATCAAATTCATGAAATCATCGGGCCCGACGTTGACATTCCCGCTCCCGATATGGGAACGAATGCCGAGACGATGTCCTGGATTCGCAATCAATGGGAGAAGTATCACGGCTTCAATCCAGCCTGTATTACGGGCAAGCCGGTAGAAGACTACGGCGCCCGCGGTCGCGAGGAAGCTACTGGACGCGGCGTCGGCATCCTCGCCTTCAAATTGCTCAAACGACTCGGACGCAGACCAATCGATTGCCGCGTCGCAATTCAAGGGTTCGGCAACGTGGGGTCCCACGCTGCCAAGTACATGCATGAGTCGGAGTTCAAGATCGTCGCCGTCAGCGATATCACGGGCGGCTACTACAACGCCAATGGACTCGATATTCCGGGCATGCTGCAGCACACGCTGAAGTACGGTTCACTCAAGGGCTATTCTAACGCCGACTCGATCTCCAACGAACAACTGTTGGCACTCGATGTCGAATTGCTGGTTCCCAGTGCACTGGGAAATGTGATTCGCGAGGACAATGTCGATAGCATCAAAGCGAAATTTGTCATCGAAGGCGCGAACAATCCGGTTCACCCACTGGCTGATCAGGTGCTCTTCGATCGCGGTGTGGTCGTGATGCCCGATATTTTGGCGAACGCTGGCGGTGTGACGGTCAGTTACTTTGAATGGGTAATGAATCGCCAGTACTACAGCTGGGATCTAAATCGCGTTCGGCAGCAACTCGACGCCGTCCTTTCGGCTGCCTTTGAAGACGTTTGGCAAGAAGCCAACAACCATCAGGTCAGCCTTCGAACCGCAGCGTTCATGATCGCCATTTCGCGAGTGAAGCGAGCCGCGGAATTGGGTGGCTCGCAATAACAATCCGATCGGGCGGGTTGTCGCGTCACGCTCCTGAGCAAAGGATCGCGGCGGCTCACCTCTCTACCGCATTAGATGTCGCACAAACACTTAACCGAGTCGCTTTCCTCTCGAAAGCCGACTCGGTTTCTTTTCAGGGATTGGCCGGGATGAAGCAGGAACCCCACTCATCATCCACTGTTCCGCTTGAGTCACGCTTGCCGTTTTACGAGCAAGCGGTGGCTCGGTTGACGGAGGAAGAGCTGGAAAGCTCGAATCATTGGCGGCGTTTGGGAGTCGTACGTGGAGGCCTCTTTTTGCTCTCGCTCGGTTGCCTCGCCGGTTGGGGCGTCGGCCAGTTTGGCTGGGGCTCGACGTGGCTGTGGCTGGCCGGACTTTGCTTCGTAGGCTTTGTCGCCGTCGCCGGAATTCACGAGTCGCTGGCTTCCAAGATTTTTCTTATCCGAATGCGATTGCGAATGAACCGCGATGCGGTCCTCAGGCAGCAGCGAAAATTGCGTCAACTGGAGTCGGTTCCCCCTCAGGATGTCCCGCCCCAGTTCATCGGCATCGCACGCGACCTCGATCTGTTCGGCGAGAACTCGCTTTATCGGTTACTCGGGACGGTCCGAACGCCGTCGGGATTGTTGCTGATTCGCGACTGGCTGCTGAACGGTGCGCAGGCGTCGGAGGTCAGTGTGCGGCAGGCTGCGGTCCGTGAACTGCGCGACCAAGTCGAATGGCGAGGCGATTTTCAGTTGATCTGCGAGCAGCTCTCGGTCAGTGAAGCCGGACCGAGCAAGTTCGTGGAATGGTGCGAGTCCGAGAGTTGGGTGCGGCGTTGGTGGCCCATTCTTTGGATCGCCCGGGCGTGCCTCCTGATCTGGCTGGTAATTCCAGTCGCTTGGATGGTTGGCTTTATTGCACCGGTTGTCGCTGGTTGGACTCTCGTCGGAACTGCCGCGGTCAGTTTTCTAATCTCGGTTTTTTTTGCCGGGGGAATTCACGATATCTTCAATCAAATCTCGGCCCGTCAAGAAGATGTCCGCTGTTACAACCGACTCTTCAATCAGTTAGCGGCTTACCAGCCGCAGGCCGAGCGCTTGCGGGAAATTCATGCGAGGCTGTTCGAACAAGGCGATCTGCGAAACAAATTGTCGAAGCTCGGGGTGTTGACTTGGCTGGCTAATTTTCGTCGCAACGGAATTTTCTTTCTCGCCTATCTTGTTTTTCAGTTTCTCTTTTTCTGGGATATCCATATTCTCGATCTGCTCGAGCGATGGAAACGGAAAAACGCAACGGGTGCGAGGACTTGGTTTGCCGACCTCGCCCAGTGGGAAGTGCTTGTTGCCATGGCTCAACTGGCTTGGGACCATCCGAGCTGGCGATTCCCGCAAGTGACCGAGCGAGCAACTCCGAGCGACCTGCGGATGGCGGCTACGCAACTTGGTCACCCACTGCTCGACCCGCAGCGCAGCGTTGTCAATGACGTCGAACTCGGGCCACCCGGGACGCTGCTGCTGGTGACCGGCAGTAACATGTCGGGTAAAAGCACTCTGCTGCGGAGCATAGGATTGAACGCGGTGCTCGCTCAAATGGGCGCCCCGGTCTGCGCTCAGTCTTTGCAAATGGTTCCAGTGGAACTCGCAACAAGCATGCGGATCAGCGACTCGCTGGCCGACGGCGTCTCGTTCTTTATGGCGGAACTCAAGCGATTGCGGGAAGTGGTCGATCAGGCCGGGAAATTGAGCTCAAACGGCGAGAAAGGCATGCTGTTTCTGCTCGATGAAATCCTGCAAGGGACGAATTCTCGCGAGCGGCAGATCGCCGTCAGCTTGGTTCTTCGCCGACTCCTGGAGGCCGGAGCCATTGGAGCTGTCTCCACGCATGATTTGGAATTGGCGGCTTTGCCCGAACTGAAATCCGCCTGTCGTCCGGTCTACTTCGCGGAATCGTTTAGCACCGTCGACGGCAAAAAGACAATGACCTTCGACTACAAAATGCACCAAGGCATTTCGCCCACCACTAATGCGCTCAAGTTGCTGGAACTGGTGGGGCTGGAGTGACTCACGGGCTGCCGGTCAAGCAAACTACTGGCGAGAGACTCTAATGGTGATCGGAATGGTCCGAACCAAACGGCATCGGCGAGTCGAGTCCCAGGAATTGCCTTGCTTTCAGGCTGAACAAATCCTTCTCTGTAAAGGCGGCGTTGGGCTCACGCAGCCTTTGCGGATCGAGCCTCGCGTTGCTCAGCGCTTTCCAGCCGATTCCCATGAGCGTTCGCAGCACTCGCTGGCCATCGTAATTGAGGTGGTGGTAGAGACTGCTCCCTGCCGCAAACAACTGGTCAATCCGATGTCCATAGGAACGGACGAGATGATTCAATTCTTTGGCCGGTTCGGGCCAGAGAATTTTCTCGGCTTTCAATTGGCAGGCTTCAAAGTCGCTCTTGGCGAGATGAAGTGTGTCTTGGCGAATGTCTTCCGGAAGGGCCATCAACCACCAAGTCAAGTTCAAGCCCTGCCCCAGTTTCATCGCAGCTTGTTCGAAGTCTGGTTTCTCGATTCCCAGAACGTGCACCAACTGCCGCATCAATGCCCCGCCCAATCGCGTGGCTGTTGCCATCATCTCAGCTTCGTTGGCCGGTTGTCCGAATCGCCACATGCGATCAAAAGCTTCGAGCGGCTCAAACACAAATTGTTTTGGGATTCGGTAGTGCTCGACCGTCTCGGCAACAAACTGCATCGGCGCCGAAACAAACCTGCCGGTAAAGGCGTCAGACAAATCTTCACGCAACTGGTCGCAAGGCGCTTCTGTCTTGGGAACGTCCTTTCGTTCCGTCACCGCTTGGCGACACCAATGAATCAGCATCAACAATCCGCAGATAGCCTGAAATTGTTCTTTGGGCAGATTGCGAAAAGCCCAAAGCCACTTGCCGAAATGCTCTTTGGCTTCCCGAGCACACTGTTTGCCGCCGCGTTCCAGTGTCGATGCGTTCGCTTCGATAAAGGTGCGGGTGAGAGATTTTGCTGAGGTCGATTCCATGGCTCAGGTATGCGATAACTTGCCGGTTGGCAGGGTGGGAGTGAAGACGGAGAATCGAGTTTGCCCCAGTCAGCACCCTGACAGGGATTGGCTCGAACTCTAAAATCGGGGACCGGTCGGCACGAGGGCGAACCCGTTACATTTTACCCGCTGTTACCGGTTCGGGCGGAAGAAGCTCCGAATTCGGTTCGACAATGGTCGGGCCCGCCATAAATGCGGAATTTGTAAGCTCTATTCGTAAGTCGCCTCGGGTTAGTTCGGAAGATTTGCGGGTCTTGTCGGTTAAATCAGACCACTCGAATGGTGGTTTAAGCCGACCGTGGTTCGGTTTGTTCGGTTAAATCTTGTTGGACGGTGGACGCAGCATGAAGGTGATCTTGGCTAACCCCCGCGGTTTTTGTGCCGGCGTAAACATGGCTGTCGACAGCCTCGATCTCGCTCTGCAAGCTTTCGGTGCTCCGGTCTATGTCTATCACGAAATCGTTCACAACAAATACGTTGTGGAAACCTTTCAACAAAAGGGCGCGGTCTTCGTCAATCAACTGGCGGAAGTCCCGTCGGGAGCCAATCTTCTTTTCTCCGCTCACGGCGTTTCACCCGAGATTCGGCGAATCGCAAAAGAGCGGAAATTGAATGCCATCGATGCGACCTGTCCGCTGGTCACCAAAGTGCACCTCGAAGCAATTAAATACGCTCGCGAGGGCTACACGATCTTTCTGATCGGCCATGAAGGGCACGACGAAGTGATCGGCACAATGGGTGAGGCGCCCGAGGCAATGATTCTGGTTGAGAGTGAAGCCGACGTTGACCGGCTTGCGATTCCGACTGACGCGAAGGTCGCCTACCTCACTCAAACCACACTCTCGGTCGATGATGCCAATCGAATTATCGCTCGGCTCCGGCAGCGATTTCCAAACCTCGTCAATCCACCAAAAGAAGATATTTGTTACGCCACGCAGAACCGCCAAGAAGCCGTCCGAATTCTTTCGGAATTAGCCGAAGTCTGCTTGGTGCTCGGAAGTCAAAATAGTTCCAATAGCCAGCGATTGCGGGAGCTCGCCGCTGAACGAGGTAATCGTGCCTATCTGATTGATGGGGTACAAGACCTTGATGTGCAGTGGTTCACGAGTGTTAATTCGGTACTCGTCACCGCAGGCGCAAGTGCCCCGGAAAAAGTTGTCCAAGAAGTAATCGATTGGCTAGTCGAACGCTATCAAGCTCAAGTCGAAGTGCGCACGACGCGCGAAGAAGCCGTGCACTTTCCGCTTCCAAAAGTACTACGAGCAATAGCCGAACAGCGCAAAGATAATTAGCAGTGGGCTGCCCAGCAGCTGGCAACGGCAGTGGGGACGATCCGAGGTGCAAACGTCTGAAACCGGGGAAACGCGGAAAACGAATTTCTGTTTCTCGTTTAGCCCTATTTAGCCCGTAGCCGTTTTCGTTTAGCCCGTACCCAGCGGCGAGGTGCAGCGCAATCGCGGTTCACCTCAAAAGTCAGCGGCCGCCTCTTCCCCTGCCGGGGCTTCTCACCCGCCCCCGGTTCGGCAGTTCAAACGGCTTTAACTCAATTCCGAGCGAGGGTGCTTAGGTCCGCATTCCCACTTCCCCGCCGTTCACTTCCCCTCGCCCACCCGCCGGGGAGCCAACTCCACCGCCTCGATTTGCCGAAACAGAATGTCGGTACCCGGGTCATGACCCTGTAAGCACAATGTTCCGGCATCCAGTCTCAATCCATTCCGCGGATTCTCATGAGCCGGCCGCGTATCGGTCCAGTCGCAAACCTGGTAGCCATTCACCCACGTGGCAAAATGCGGACCCGTTGCAACCAGTGTCTTGGTGAACCATTCCTGATCGCGTGCAACGATTCGGCGAGCAGCCTGTCGACGGAAAATTGCTCCGGTGCCAAAGTCAGCTGGTTGTTCGGGGTCGCGCTCCTTCATGCCGTTGTGAATTTGGCTTTCGTACCCGTTCATCAACTCGCCCGGAATCGACCGAAAGAAGATCCCTGAGTTCAACCCCTCGGCTCCCGTCCGGCAATCGAGTCGAAGTATAAAATCTTTAAAGCGGCCTTTGGTCTCGACTTGTCCGCGCCCTCCCTTCAATTGCAGTTCGCCGCTCGTCGTCACTTCGGCGCGACTTGCTTCCAGATGGTCGAGGTTCCAGCCCTCGAGGTTCCGGCCATTAAATAGCGGCTGTAATCCTAAAGGGAGAATGGCAATGTTCCGAAAGGCGACTGAGCCTGCATTGAACTGCAGGCCAATGTAACCTCGTCCCAGTGCCGCGGGGTCGGAGTAGTCCAGCACCTCTTGGCCATCGATGACCACTTTGAACTTCCCGACTTCAGCAGTGATCTCCAGTTTGTGCCAAGTCTCGAACGAACCGGTTTGAAATTCGACTCCGGACTTTTGCCTTCCGACAAAAGAGCCCGTCGGAAAAGGATTATTCGAAGGAGCGATGTTGAACTCGTAACAATCGGACTCAGGCTTGGTTGGTTTCGGGCTGGTTCGGAGAAACACGCCGCTGTTGGTCGCGGCCTCGCTGCGAAACTCCAAGCGGAGTCGGAAGTCCGCAAATTGGCTGGTCGTCCGCAGCAACCCGACCAAGCCGCCAGTCGCCCGGATTTCACCGTCTACGACTTGCCAGTCGACTTGGGATTCGGACTTCCAACCGTAGAGTGATTTCCCATCGAAAAGTGAGAGCCATCCGGTGGCGATTTCCTCACCCGTTAAGCCGGGTGTTAAGGACGATTGGCCCGACGAAGTGTCTTGACCAGGCGTTGACGCCGCTAGGGTAAGGAAAATCAGGTGCACAGTCAGTAAGCCGCCTACCATTCTCCGGACAGGCGAAGTCGCAGCCATAGGAATGTATCCCGAAAAAAGCAGGTTCAGCGAGGCGGTTTGAGGTGTCGATTGTGTGGGTAGCAGCAGTTGAAGTCAACCAAATCACTTGGTTTTTCGGGTTCGGAAAGCGCTTTCAGGTGGTCAGCCGGATTGCTTGGTCTATACTCAACCGAACGCCTTGTCTAAATCGCAGCGAATATGCTGAATGTAACGAGCAAACCTGCCAGCCCTGAATTCGGGTGTCCGCAGGATGTTCCGTTTCATTCGCTGAGACAGATCCGGATTGGACGCCGGCATTTGAGACACAACTTGACTCATCACTTCCAAAACAGACCGAGACAGCCTGCCATCAGATGATGTCAGTTGTGGGATGCCCCCGCTGTCGTTGCCGCGTCCGGTATTTTCAGTGAATCACCATCCGAAATCTCACAACATCGGACAGGCCGCAGCTTCCTGCGGGCCGACGCAGCGTGAAGTGGCTGAATTCGACTCCACTAAATCATCTGGCTATTTCTTCCTCACCGGCGCCAGTGGCCTCGTAGGGCGTTACCTGACCCGCGATTTGTTGGCCAGTGGAAAGCGATTGGCCGTTTTGGCTCGCTCGAATCGTCGAATGAGCGCACACGACCGCATTGAACTGCTGCTGCAACGCTGGGAACAGAAGCTCGGTTATTCATTGCCTCGTCCGATCGTGCTCGAGGGCGATGTCTCTCAACCGAATTTGGGACTATCCACTGACGACCAGCGTTGGATTTCACGCCACTGCACCGGCTTGATCCACAATGCGGCGGTTGTGAAGTTTGAACCGGCCGAGCATGACCAAGAGCCTTGGCGAACAAACCTGTACGGGACGCGGCATGCACTCGATCTCGCCCAACGCACTGGCCTGCGGGAATTGCACTACGTTTCGACCGCTTACGTTTGCGGCAATCGCTCGGGCGTCGTCCGCGAAGACGAACTCGACTGCGGCCAAGCTTTCCGAAACTCCTACGAAGAAAGCAAATTCCTCGCTGAACGCGAAGTGATGGACAGCAGCGGTTTCTCTTCGAAAACGGTCTATCGCCCCTCGATCATCGCCGGCGACTCGCAAACAGGGTATACCTCTTCTTACCATGGTTTGATGTGGTACCTGCGGCTTTTGGCAATGCTTGTTCCGCAGCAACCTCGCGATGCCAACGGGCGGATCCAGACGGACATCGAATTGCCGGTCTCTGGAGATGAACCGCACAACGTGATCACTGTCGATTGGGTCTCCCGAGCCATCTGTCGCTTGGTTGAGAATCCAAATAGCCGCGACCGCACCTTCCACTTGGTCTCCGAAGCGCCGACCACGTTTCGAGCTGTAATCGATTGGTGCTGCGAATTTTTCAATAGCACCGGCGTGCGATTCGTCGAGCGAAGTCTGGGGCGAAGAGCGACCTCTCAATTTGCCGAGATGTTTTTCAGTAGCAGTCGCGTCTACCAAGACTACGATGCCTGCCTGGTGAATTTTGATAACCGGAACTTCAAGGCCTTGGTTCCAGATTTCCCCTGTCCGGTGATTTCTCGGGAACAGGTGATTCGGTATCTCGAATTCGGCGCCCAAGACGCTTGGGGCAAACGCCGTGAACAAAATCCTGTTTCTCTCGGCGCGCCGAAAGAACTGGCCGAGCGGACCGCGAGCAAGTGGATTGAACTGATGCTAGCCGAAGGCAATCTCGCTTCCGGGGCGGTCTACTCGCTCGACATCAGGGGAATCTCAGGCGGTCAGTGGCATTTCATTGCCGGCGCCCGATCCGAGCAAACCGTGATTAACTCCGGCCTTTGTGATTTGGTAGCCGGACATCTCGTAATTGACACCAACGAGTTGCTCGTCGCAGTGGGGCTCAGTGAAGCCACGCCAGCCCCCCAGTTGCAAGAGGCAATCAGCCGGCTCCCCATCGAGGAATTTATCGTCCGGCAATGTGGGCAGATGACCAAGCGGATTGCCAGCCAGCCCCAGCTCGACGCGGGTGCCGCGATCCACTCGCATCGCTGAGAGGCTTCGAAGGGTAATGGCTTCGATAGCCGACCCGCCCTGAGCTTCTCTCTCGTCGCTTAGTAGACAGCACTAGAAAATCGACTGCTTGGGGTCGTGCGACTGGTCGAAAGGTTCGTAATTCAGCAGTTCGATGGATCTTTTGCCAAGGCGGTATCGAATGCCCCGCCAAGTGATCTCTCTAGCGAACATCGCTTTGAACGCAGCCCAAGAGTGGACCAATTGAGTGACCGTCACGAGCAGGAGTTGCCGCGGCAGTTGGCGAGCGGTCTCCATTACTTCCCGTTGGCGCTCTGGTGCTGGAACCGTCGTTTCCTCGATCCAAGCCAAGAGCCCCAGATTTGAGAGTTGGGCGATCGCAAAGCCGCTCGCCAGCAGCAGGCACGCACTTCCCTGCCCCACCAAGCCAGTCAATGCAATGCCCAGTATCGAGAGCAACGTCGTACTTCCCACCAGCAACGAGTGACCGGCGACAAGAGGCCACGCGGGATGATAAAGCTTTGCCGTGATCAACTGTCGTACGATCCAATTGGCTGCCGCCGCTGGCCGAGCCTCCTCGTGGCTGATTAAGGCAAGTCGCGGAATCCATGCGACTTGTAGACCAACCTTCGCCAGCGCATGCTGCACGACCGTATCTTCGCAGAGGGTTCGCGACCAGACCGAGATCAGATTCGCCTGTTCGATCGCGGTTCGCCTCAACGCCAGCGCACCTCCCCAGGGAATCCGGTAGAGATACATCTGGACAATCGCCGCCGCATTCCAGATCCGCCGAATCTCTGAACCCCACCCCGGCGCGTGCCCATACCAACGATTCCCTGACACTGCCCCAATCTTTGCGTGAGTAAACGGATAAAGCAGGCCTTTCAACCAGTCCGCCGGAGCGACACAATCGGCATCGGTAAAGACGATGTACTCAACGCGTTGACTGATTCGACTGTAAGCCAATCGCTGCAAATCGCATTTCAGCCCGCAGTTGCGACTCGGCTCGGCAAGCACGTGAACGGACGTTGGAACCGTTGCCCTCGCTGCGAACTCTCGGGCGAACCGAATCGCGGCGTCAGTCGAAGAGTCGAGTGCCAAGTGGATTTCGAAGTCGGGGTGATTCTGATTTCCCAGCCCCTCCAGACTGGCGACCAGCGTGGGGTCATGTCCGCGGAGGCAGACAATCACTGCAACTCTTCCGGGAACTTCCGCTGGGCTTGCAAAGCTGAGCGGCTTCCGGGCTCCGCGATGATAAAGCCAGACGTAAACGACCTGAGCCAAGGCCAAAAGCAAGACGGCGCCTGCGAGCACGGACGCGGTGATTAGCCAGGTCTGTTCCAATTCAGTCCCGCTCCCCGTTCGTCATTGTTTTGGCTCTGCATCGTTGCTGCTGCGATCGGTGACGGATGGCAATTCGTTGCCAGACAACCAGCCGTTCCGCCAGAAATAAAAGACAAAACCAAGGGCCGTGAGCGCCATCAATCCCAGTGCGAAAAAGTAACCAAACCGCCAACCGAGTTCAGGCATATTCCAGGGCGAGTCGGTATCGAAGTTCATCCCGTAGACGCTGGCAATAAAGCTCAAAGGAATGAAGATCGTTGAAATCACCGTCAAGACTTTCATGATCTCGTTCATTCGGAAGCTGATCATGGAGACGTAGTAGTCTCTCAAGTCGCTGCAAAGCTCGCGGTAAGTCTCAAGCAATTCGATGATCTGAATGCAATGGTCATGGCAGTCGCGAAGAAAGAACTTGGTCTCTTCGCGGATGAAGGGAGACGGGTCGCGAATCAACTGGTTGATTGCGTCCCTCAGCGGCCGCACCGATCTCCGGCCAACCAAAATGCAGTTTCGCACGCGATGTAACTCAGAAATCAATCGGGGCGAACGCGAGCTGTCGACTTGCTCCTCCAAAGTATCCAATTCATCGGCAAGCCGATCGACGACCGGAAAGTAAGAATCGACAATCGCATCGAGTAAAGAGTAGGCGAGATAATCGGCCGTGCACGTGGCGAGTTTGCCTCGGCTTTTACGAATCCGATCCCGTACCGGATCGAAACAGTCTCCCGGGAATTGCTGAATCGTTACGACGAAATTGGAACCCAAAAACAGACTTAATTGCTCCGATTGAATTTCTCCGTTCCAGTTGATCATTCTCGAAACAAAGAAGAGATGGCTTGGATAGTCCTCGCTCTTGGAAACCTGATGCTGGTTCAAGACGTCTTCCAGAGCGAGCGGATGCAAGTCAAATTGTCGACCGAGTTCCTGAATCGCCTCGACGTTGGCCAGTCCGTCCACGTTGACCCAAATCAGCGGAAATCGCCCCCGCAACTCGGTGATTTTTTTCAGGTCGCTGATGACAAGCTCTTCGTAGCTCCCATTTCCAAAAGCAATCGCTCGAATCTGGCTCGGTTCGGCGTCAGGATGCGACACCAGCGTCCCCGGCGAACGGAAACGGTTTTCCGTATTCGGGCGAGGTTTGTGCCTGAGCTTTCGGCGAACACGACGCGACATGGCAAATGAGCCCGTTCTGAAAGGGAGTGCGACGGAGAGTCGAGATTGGCAGGGCCGAATATTCTGGCGGTCTAGTCTGTCGCAAAGTTGCCGTTCAATGCAAAGCTTGAATTCCCTGCAAACTTTATCAAACCCGAAAAACTGCGGCAACCTGAACGAGCCCGTCCTGCTGAACCACCCCCAACCTTGCGACCATCGGGCCGGGGCCGTTCCAGAGATTAGGAACCTCTTCAACATCGGCGAAATCCGCGATCATCTGGGCGTTTCGATTGCTTTATCGATTGAATTCCGAAGGAGCCGTTCAATTATTGATATCGGAAGAGATGGAACCGAGCGTTTGACTGGAAAAATTGTCCGCGCCTCGGCACCTCGCCATGATTCAGCCGATGATCAAAAGGGAAACCATCGTCAAGGGTATCGCTCCATGCACTTGCTGTTTCGAATTTCGCTCATCGCTGCGCTGGGTATATCCTCCACGCTTCTGACCGCCGAACTGCAGGCTCAGGAACCGGGCTGGACTTCTCGAGTGCTCAAACTCGGTTCAGAGCGTGAGACCAGCGAACAGACCCCGATTCTTGAGCGGCCTTACAGGCCCCTGCACTTCTACGGGAATGCCGTTCGCAGGAACTATTATCGGGGGAACCCGCTTCCCATGCCGCGTGACATTCTGATCACCAGCGCCTTTCTTGCTCCTTCCAGCCGCGAACGCGATGCCGAACGTGAACAGCGGCTTGGCGGCTTCGACTATCGGCTGGTCGCCGAAGATAAGGCCGAGAAGAAAGAGGAGAAAGCCGACGCAGAGGCCGACGCTGAGCAAGCTGACTCGGAACAAGCCCCTGCTGAAGAGTCGAAAACGGAAAGCTCGAGCGAAGAGTCATCACGCTCTCCAGTAACCCCCACCGGCGAAGCTGAAGGCGCTCGCCAAAGCAGTCGCCGCTCCACGCTGGACGCTCAAGCCCGCCGCAACCGCCGCAGCAATTAGGCTCCTGCGTGGCTCTTTCGTGGCTCTTTCGTTTAGCCAGTAGCCGTAGCCCAAAGCCGTCAGGCTTTGGCGCAGGCGAGGCGCAGCTAGTTCCAACGCTGCCACAATATCCAGCCCGCCTCTTCCACCGCCGGCTTCGCGCCAACCGCCGCTCAGTGCCATAATCGACCGCTAATCCGGCTACTTACACTCAGCCCCGCGCAAAAGCTCCTCGCATGTCGATTCATCGAGTCACATCCCCCGATTCGCCACCTTTCGCACAGCTCGAGTCTCAGCTCAAACAACTTGTCGAAAGCCGTATCCCAAACCGTGTCTGGGTAGACGAAGAATTGCGGCTCTGCGCAGAAGCCGGTGTCTTCGAGTGGTTTCATCAAACGGAGTTTGGCGGGCAAGGTTGGGATGCCGAGCAACTGACTCGCGGATATTTGATGCTCAGCCGTGTCTGTTTGACGACCGCATTCGTGCTGACTCAACGCACCGGCGCCTGCCAGCGAATTGAAGGTTCGCCCAACCGGCAATTCGCTGAGACGTGGCTGCCAAAACTCATTCGCGGTGAAGTATTCGCGACCGTCGGTATTTCGCACTTGACGACCAGTCGCCAGCATCTCCTTGGACCAACGCTGCGAGCAACAGTGACTGGATCCGGCTTCCAACTCAACGGCTACACACCTTGGGTTACCGGTGCACCAGCCGCAGACCTGTTCGTGGTCGGAGCGGCTCTGGAGGATGGGCGACAAGTGCTGTTGGGGGTGCCCCGCGAACTTCCGGGAGTGGAGGTTCCAAAAGCGAATCAGCTTCTCGCTTTACAAGCAAGCCAAACCGGACAGGTAATCTTCAACCAAGTCGAGGTCCCTGCCTCCAATCTCTTACAAGGCCCCGATCCGAATGTGCTGCAGCGAGGACGCGGAGCCGGCACTGGAGGGCTGCAAACTACCACGCTCGCTGTCGGGCTGGCCTTTTCTGCTCTCGAATATTTGAATGGCGAGGTAGGAAACCGTCCGGATCTCAAATCAGTCGCGAGCGCACTTGAGGCCGAATCGATCGCACTGCATCAAGACTTGTTGGCCGCGGCTACGGGCCAAGCAACTTGTAGCAATGAGCAACTGCGGCAACGAGCAAACAGCCTCGTGCTTCGGGCTACACAAGCTGCGTTAGCTGTCGCCAAAGGTGCCGGCTACTCGCCCGATCATCCTGTCGGTCGCTGGTGCTGCGAAGCTCTGTTCTTTCTGGTCTGGAGTTGTCCGCAGCCCGTGATCGATGCAAACCTCTGCGAACTCGCGGGGCTGGAGAACTGAGCTGATTCGCTGAGCTAAGCTTGGAAACAAAAAACTCAAATCGCTCGGCAGCAGAATAGTTACTTTCGACCGGAGTCAGTTTCTTTCGTCTCCAATTCCACCATCACCACGCGAAAGCCGATGTTCTGTCCCTCATTCGCACGAAGGAAGGATGGATTGGCTGGTGCTCGGCTGGCCGACCGGATGTAACCAGCTGGGCTATCTAACGCTCCCCCGCGAACGACTCGCTGCTCGCCACTCAGTGGTCCTTGTGGATCTGTCTGCTCGTCGCTCGGCAGCTCGGCGTACCAATCGCTGCACCATTCCCACAGACTGCCGTTCATATCATGTAACCCCCAAGGGTTCGGTTTGCGACTGCCAACTCTTTTCCGTAATCCTCCGAAATTTTTCAGGTGCCATGCAGAGTCATCGGAACCATTCGGATCGTCTCCCCAGAAATAGGCAGTATTCGTTCCAGCTCGACACGCGTACTCCCACTCCGCCTCGGTTGGTAAACGATAATTTCGCCCAGCCAATTTCTCCGGTTCAAGCTCGGACAGTTTTCGGCAAAAGGCTTCCGCGTCGTGCCAGCTGAGATGGTCCTCCGGGTGATTTCCATCGTCAAGCTTGTTGAGCTCGCGGTTTAAGACCGTGCTGTATTGCTCGACGGTCACCTCTTCAACCCCGATCCAAAATGCTTTCGTGATTCGGACCTTATGTTGACGCTCGCACTCGAATCGCGATCGCTCAGTCTCGGGGCTGCCCATCAGAAATTCGCCCGGCATGATTTTTACAAGTCGCATCCCAACAGAGTTCTCGATCGACTCCGACTGAGTTGGGGAATCGGCTTGGCATTTGGCTTTGGCTGGTGTCGCGCAAAAAATGGTTGCATAAAGAACTATTAGCAAGCCGACTGTTGACCATTTTTGTCGCATATCTTTGAACTCTCTTGGGAAGTCTCAGCAAGATTCTAGCCGACAGAGGAACGAAAGAGTTTCCTTTAAATGGAAAGGCGACCTTGCTGGATTTTAAGGAGAATTTCGCAGTGTTCTGGCATTGAGATTTTTGGGAACCAGATGGGCTCAAGACTCGAACTGGCAAATTACAGCCAACTGCAAACTGTGGTGCACGACCGATTTGCTTGAATTCGCAATTAGCTGATATCCAGTCGTTTCCTACAGGTCAAAACCAGCGGCTTTTTCCAGACCTTCAAAGTAGCGATTCAAATGAGCCCGCTTTTCTCCAGAGCGGCAGATTATTTTCGCGGTAAATCTGGTGTACAATTGTTTGAATTCGCGGAAATCGCGAAGCCCTCCAGCAACCCGTAATCCCTTGTATCTCGACCATGAACGCTCCCCATAACATTGTGACTTTGGAAGCAACTGGTCCGGCGGGTGTGGCGGAGATTCTCCCGGTCGTCTACGACGAACTAAGACGTTTGGCGCGGGCAAAGATTGCTGGGGAAGCACCAGGCAACACGCTGCAGACAACCGCCCTAGTCCACGAAGCCTTTGCCAAGATAGCGAATTATCACGGCGGTCTCTGGAGAAGCGAGCGAGATTTCGTCGCGGCTGCTGCTCAAGCAATGCGGCAGGTACTTGTCGATCGCGCTCGGGCCAAACACGCCCTGCGACGTGGCGGGGCTGCCCGCCGAGCGGACAGCGTTCACTTGGAACATTTTTCCCACAAGGAGCCCGGTCAAATCCCCGAAGTTCTCCTGGTCGACCGAGCCCTCGACCAACTGGAGGCGAAGGATCCGGAAAAAGCCATGCTGGTAAAACTTAAGTACTTTGTGGGACTTTCCCTCGAAGAGGCGGCGGCGACGATGGGGAGCTCGCGTTCCACTGCCTATCGGCAATGGAACTGCGCTCGCGTAATGCTCAAGCAAATTATTGATCAGGATTTACAAACTTGACGACTCTGAGTCGTCATCCTCAATTCAGTTGAGTGACAGGATTCTGTCGATAATGGTTTACGGGAACGTAGTTGTGAAACGCCACGTCTTTATCTGCTACTCTCACTCCGACCTGTCGGTAGCGAAGGCAGTGGTCCGGCAACTCGAATCCCGCGGGTTTGTTTGCTGGGCTGCTTTTCGCGACGTAGACCCCGGCCAACCACCGCTTCAATCATTTCACCAAGCCCTGCAGCGGTCTCATGCTGGCGTCTTGATAAAAAGTCCTGCAGCTGAAAACTCCAGCGAAATCCTTCGCCAATGGGAGTGGCTGGTCGTCAATGACCGTCCTCTGTTTGCTTTGGTCGCGGCAGAGAGCAATGAAAATGGTCCACTTGAGGACCTGCTCAAGCGAGCAATTCTTCAACCGCTTCCCGCAAAGCCATCGCCAGCCTATTGGGACCAATTGGCTGATAGTTTTTTGGCGAGCCAAATCCCGGCTGAACGAGAACCGGTCGAAATCGGTTTTGCACATCAGGCTCTTCGGAAACTCAGCTCTCCTCTCGTCGCCACATCGCTCCTAGCTGGAATACTCTTGGTTGCGGTCTGGAGTTGGTTTGTTTTTGGAAACTCCCAAGCGGAAAAAGACCTCCAGATAGTTCCTCTCAGCCAGATTATGGAGCAAACTCGCGATCTCCAGAGGGTTCTCAACAAAGAAAGTATGGTGCGCGTTGAGGCCCCACCGGCCGAGTTTGCCTCGCGACTTCAAAACTCTCTTGGAATGAAGTTCGTACTGATTCCCCCCGGAAGTTTCACGCGTCGCTCGGCGCTCAATCCCATTGAGAACTACAACATCACACTCACCCGAGCGTTTTACCTCGGCGTTACCGAAGTCACCCAGACACAATTTGAAGACGTAATGGGGTTCAACCCGTCGAATCATAAAGGGGATCTGTTGCCGGTTGATTCAGCGACTTGGTTTCAGGCTGTTGAATTTTGCGATCGCCTGAATGCCCTTCCGGCTGAGGTCCGCGCGGGCCGAGTCTATCGCTTGCCGACCGAGGCCGAGTGGGAATTCGCCGCGCGAGCTGGAAGCGGGCATCGCTACTTCTTTGGTGAAAGCCCTGCTGGAATCGATCAGTTTGCTTGGTATATATCCAATTCAAATGGAAAGCCGCAGGATGTCGGCATCAAACTTCCCAACCCGTGGGGCTTGTATGATGTGCTCGGAAACGTCGACGAATGGTGCAGCGATTGGCTGGCTGAATACCCAGCCGAAGGTTTAATTGACCCTGCCGGGCCCAAGGAAGGGGAAAACAAGATCTTGCGTGGCGGTGCGTATCATGACGAGGCTTTTCGAGTCGATTCGAATTGGCGAGATTACGTTGAACCGCAGGCTGGTCGAGGTGGCATCCGGATAGTTTGCGAACTCGTGGTAAAAGCACCATCCCCCGAACCGTCGAAAACCGACGAGTAGAAACTTAATCCGGAAAAACGCTTTGTCGCGAAGCGACATCTGCAACTGCTCCGCATCATTATGCTTATTCGCCTCGTCGCTGCGGTTCTATTGGCGATTGTCTGTCTAGTCTCATCCGCATGCCGGGAAGCTGCCCACCATCAAACGTGGGGATCGACTATGAGTGGCGACTCACCTCGATCGACATCAGACCGCAAGAATTGTGAACCCGCTGGTCCCAGTGAAACGCCTGCCCAAGTGAAAATCTCCTTGGAGGAATACATCTCAGCTTTGAGAAATAAAGTCGTGCGACCTTCAACCAAATGAGACACATCAATCCATGCTCTCGGTCCATGAAATGACTGTGGGTCGTCTATCGTAAACTGAGGCACTGAAATCGACTTCCCCGGGCGAGGCCAATACTCCATCCGGTTTTGGCTGACGCTAATTGCCGGTGCGAGCGAGTTCTCACCAGGACCTGCCCATAATTTAAAGGTCGCCTTCTCGTCAAACCCGAAAGCACAATAGCCAATGCATTGAAACCGACAGGTTCGAAGTGGCTGGGAGAACTCCAACTGATACGTCACCGTGGCAGGTTTTTCAGCACCAGTTGGTCGCCAATAAACGATCGGCCTGATCAGGGTTAGCGGCTCAGAAGTTACCAGCGTCGCATTTTGCTGCGAGTGCAAGAATGTATTCAAGTTGCCATCATAAAGTTTCAACTCACTCATCGCGTTTGCCGGCAGTACTTGCCTCGGCTTCGGAGCACGCCAACTTCGGCTTGTCAGATAAAGCAAGCCTGCTGCTGCCAGCCCGCCGCCCGCAGTCCATAGCCAGCGCCGCCGGCTTGGTGAGGGCTCGGCAAGCTCTCGCTGCACCGCTCGAATACTCCCCAGCACGTCGTCCACATCCGAGGGACGGCTAGATGGCGACTTCGCCAACAAACGGTTGAGCAAGTTCTGTAGCGTCTCCGGTACACTCAAGCCGAAATGGCTCAGCGGTTCCGGATTAGCCTCAATCGTCAGCTGAATCGTTTGGACTCGGCTTGTTCCCGCAAATGGACTCTGCCCCACAAGCATCGAATAAAGCAGACAACCAAAGCCGAAAAAGTCCGTTCGCTGATTAACGGCTTCGCCCTTGATTTGCTCTGGTGAGCTGAATTGAGGCGTTCCGATCGCGCGGTCTTCCTCCTCCAGCAGCACCGAGCGAGCGAGTCCGAAATCACTCAGCTTGACGCGATCGGGAAATCGCTCGATCAGCACATTGCTCGGCTTGATATCTCGATGCAATATTCCCTTGCTGTGAGCCGCCTTCAAACCCTCCAGTACCTGCTCGCCGATTTTGAGCGCGACATCCAGGGGTAAGGGCCCTTTCTGAGAGAGGCGAGTTTGCAGTGAACCCTCGGGCAAATACTCCATCACGAAGTACGGAAGATTTTGATACTCACCAACTTCGTAAATGTTGATGACATGGTCAGCTCTAAGCGAGGCAAGCGTTTGAGCTTCCTCTAAAAACTTCTTTTGATGTCGAGGCGTCAACATCAACCCCGGCTTCAGCAGCTTGATCGCCACTTCTCGGTTCAGCCGCGAGTCGATCGCCCGGAACACAAACGCCGATCCACCCTCGCCCAGCAACTCGACTATTTTGAATGGCCCCAGCCGACCAAGGCTCCCGTCCGAGTCGTCTGGCTCCAGCAATCCCAAGACATGGTCCAAGCCCAAGACTGGCTCCTCAGGCGGATCGAGAGAACGGAGTGTGCTGTCCC
>JBJTQD010001052.1:0-2836 GCA_046075445.1 Planctomycetota bacterium | reverse complement strand
CGAGCTTACCCTACGCTAAGATAAAGCGCCCTGTCGGGGCGAAGAGCCGTGTACCCGTGGTGAGCGGCGATGAGGATGTCGGCCCCACGGACGCGATTGGCGTGGTGCGGTTCAAATTGGCGATGCGTGTTCGGGCAGCCGAACCGGGGGCTGGCGCGAAGACCCGGCTGAGGAGTATGGAGAATGCGTTCTCCTCCGCGTAGACCATTCCTCTATTTCATATCAGCAGCAACAAGCCGACTCAACTTCGGCTGAGCAGTTTGCTGCCTATTGGGACTTCCTGGCAAACACATAAATCGCAGGTGCAGCAAACCAATTCACTGCTGGATGAGTCACCAAGGGAAGCAGCCCCTTTGCCCGGCCCTCACCATACTTGAAGCGCAAGTAATCTTCCGTGACCCAATCGCGTTGAGCAAAGTGCGGCTCAAGCAGGCGATCAAGTTCCAAGCGACTGAAGCCCGCATGGGCGCCCAGTTCATTCCTGAACCGGCCCGTGAGGCGGTCTTTCCAGTCACGCAAGTTGTCCCCCAACTTGTTCGACCAAGTCGCCTCCCATTCCGATTGTTGATGAGCCCCGATCGAGCTCACCAAGCGATGGCGGTTGGGCGTACCAATGAACAGCCAGCCTCCCGGCTGTAGGACGCGGTGCAGTTCCTTCAAGCTCTCTGCCGGCCGGTCTACGTGTTCAATCACATGATGATAGAAGATGGCATTGAACGAGCCGTCGGCGAACGGCAACTCACAAACACTTGCGACCTGAAAGCGAACGGCTGAGTCTTCTTTCAGTTCCGCGCCGACAAAATCTTCGACATCGACCGCATCGACATTAGCCCGCAGTTGTTGCTGAATCGCAACCGCTTCATGACCTGCTCCGCAGCCAGCGATCAAGATGTTCCACGGTCGAGGGAATACCTCTATCCGCCAGTTCAATTGCTCGCAGAAGAACCCAGCTCCGGCATGACTTCGAATCGAGGCCACCATCAGCGGGTCTGGCTTACCCACAGGATTTACCACGGGGACATCACGCGCGGAGGAAAAAGTATTACTGGTCTGATCGAACAGCGGGTCGAGAGACATTCTTGGCAGTCCTGGAAAACCAACAGTGAAATCAACTCATGCGGCGACTGCTGGAGTCTACGCCACGGCAACGGGGCAATCGTTGTGTGGATTTGCAGACCAATCGCGGTTGAGTTGCCTGAATTCCAGATATTCCGTTTTTGCCGGCCAATCCAAGGGGGTATCAGACTTCCCCCCGGCTTGGAAACGCGTCGCCACCTTGAACTGCACCACACCCATCGCAAAGCCTCTCGGCATGCCAGACGGGACGGGGGGCTTTTTTTTCGGTTACACTGTGACCGAAAATGCTCGAGCGTTCGAAACGTCTCCATTGGTCTTGGGACTTTTCGGACTCGGGCGAATGGATGAAGCAACCGCCGTGGTCCAGTAGGTACGGTCGATGAGCCCTCAATCACAATCTGCTCGAGCTGGTCGTTTTCCTCAGGGGAGCGATGCGGACTTGGAGTTTGTGCTCGACCGGGTTTGCGAAAGTTATTGGGTTTGGAACCTCAAGGAAAATCGCGAGTACCTCTCGCCCCGTTTCTGGAAGCTTCTCGGGCAACCGCTACCCGTTGACCCGTATGGCGAGCCTGGCCAATCGTGGCAGTTCCTGAATGCCGATGACAAACAGGCGGTTGGCGAGAGCTTAAAAGCATTAATTGAGTCGCAAGGCGAGATTCCATTCCGACTCGAACTTTATTTTCAGCATGCAAATGGCCAGCCATTTTGGCTGCGGTGTGAGGCTTGGGTCGTTGCCTGGGACGAGGGGGGAAAACCTCTTCGAGTGGTGGGCACGCATCGCGACATCACGGTCGACAAGCTGCAGCAGGTTTTGGCTGAGGAGATTTCTGAACTCCGCGCGCGATACATTGAGCACGCCTCGGAGCAGAGCAAGTTTTTTCAGTACCTGCTCGACAAGATTCTTTTGTTGACCGAAAGCGGGTACGGCTTCATCGGTGAGATCCTCGAGGGGGAATCCGGGAAGTATTTGAAGACCTACTGGTTGACCGATATTTCTTGGAACGAAGAGACAAAGAAGTTCTTCGATGAAAACGCGCCCAAAGGGTTGGTCTTTAAGAATCTCGACACGCTATTTGGTGCGGTGATTCGCTCCGGGCGTCCCCTGTTGACCAACGATCCGGCTCACCATCCTGCCGCGGCTGGTTTGCCTCCAGGGCACCCTCCCCTGCGAGCTTTCATGGGGATACCGATTTATTACTCCGGTCGATTTATCGCGATGGCGGGCGTTGCGAATCGATCCGCAGGGTACAACGACCAGTTGTACAATCGGCTCGCGCCCTACTTTGAAGTAGTTGGCGAAGTGATTCATGCCAAGCTGATTCAGGATCAGCTGGACAAACAAGTCAGGCTTACCTTGCACAACGACCGTTTGGCATCGATTGGGCAACTGGCGACTGGAGTGGGCCATGAAATCAACAATCCATTGTCGATCATCTCGGGCCAGCTTTATGTGCTCGACCTGCACCTGAAAGAGCAGGGAATTGAAGACCGCGAGCTGCGCAAAGGTTTTGAGAAAATCGAGCGAAGCGTCAATCGGATTGCGACAATCGTTGGGGGACTGAAGACTTTCTCACGAAGCGACGAGGAATTCATCTCGCATTTTCCTCTGCAGACGCTGGTAGAGGAGACGTTGACGATGCTCCGCGAGATTTTTGCCAAAGATGGAGTCGCGCTCTCGCTGGTTGGCCAGCCGATATCAGGCGAAGTGGCGGGACACCGAAACCGGGTCCAGCAAGTCTTGGTGAACTTGTTGATGAAC
>JBJTQD010001051.1:0-2531 GCA_046075445.1 Planctomycetota bacterium | reverse complement strand
ATTTCGGGCCGCGGATTTGGCTCGAAGGTCTCGGCCAGCGCCAGCGAGAGTTTTCTCGATTCCGAGTGCGTGTCCTGTGGGGCTTGTGTCAATGTTTGCCCGACGGCGACGTTGAGCGAAAAGTCTCTGATTGAAGCTGGTCAAGCCGAACGCCAAGTGACGACGACTTGTGCCTACTGCGGTGTTGGCTGTTCGTTCCATGCGGAAGTCAAAGGCCAGCAAGTGGTCCGGATGGTCCCGAACCTCGATGGCGGAGCGAACGCGGGCCATGCTTGTGTGAAGGGACGTTTTGCTTGGGGTTATGCGACCCATCCCGACCGGGTCAAAAAGCCGATGATTCGCAAGAGCATCGACGACCCTTGGCAGGAAGTCACTTGGGACGAAGCGTTTGCTTATGCCGCGAGTGAAATTCGCCGCATTCAGGAGAAGTATGGTCGCAAGTCGGTCGGCGGCATCACGTCTTCACGCTGTACCAATGAAGAGACTTGGCTGGTTCAGAAGTTGATTCGGACCGGCTTCGGAAACAACAACGTCGACACCTGCGCCCGCGTTTGCCACTCGCCGACTGGTTATGGCCTCAAGCAGACGTTGGGCGAATCAGCCGGCACTCAAGATTTCAAGTCGGTCCTCGATGCCGATGTGATCGTCGTCATGGGAGCTAACCCGACGGAAGGGCACCCTGTTTTCGGTTCGCTGATGAAGCGGCGATTGCGGGAAGGGGCCAAGCTAATCGTCATCGACCCGCGGGCGATCGATTTGGTCCGCACTCCGCACGTCGAGGCAACTTATCACCTCCAGCTTCGCCCCGGTACCAACGTGGCGATGATCAATGCGTTGGCTCACACCGTCGTGAGCGAGGGCTTAATGGACGAGGAGTTCGTCCGAGCCCGCTGCGAACAGCCTGCATTTGAGGCTTGGCGCGAATTCATCCTCCGGCCGGAAAACAGCCCCGAGACGGCTGCCGATGTGACGGGCGTTCCGGCTGAACTTATCCGAGCAGCGGCCCGGATGTACGCCAGCGGTCCGAATTCAGCAATTTATTATGGCCTCGGCGTGACCGAGCACAGCCAAGGTTCGACCACTGTCATGGGAATCGCCAACTTGGCGATGGCAACTGGAAACATTGGACGCAGCGGTGTCGGCGTGAACCCGCTGCGCGGCCAGAATAACGTGCAGGGATCCTGCGACATGGGTTCGTATCCGCACGAACTGCCTGGATACCGGTCGGTGACCGACACGGCCGTCCGCGAGCAATTCAACGCCCTCTGGGGCACACAGCTGGACGCTGAACCGGGTTATCGTATCCCGCATATGCTCAACGCCGCTGTCGATGGCACTTTCAAGGGCATGTACATCCAAGGCGAGGATGTGGCCCAGTCCGACCCGAACACTCAGCACGTTCAGGCTGCATTGCGAAACTTGGAGTGCCTCATCGTCCAAGACATTTTCTTCAACGAGACCGCCAAGTACGCTCACGTCTTCTTCCCCGGCAGTTCTTTCCTCGAGAAGGATGGGACGTTTACCAATGCCGAGCGGCGGATCTCCCGCGTGCGGAAGGTCATGGAGCCGTTGGCGGGCAAAGCCGACTGGGAAGCGACGATCGGTTTCGCTCAGGCGCTCGGCGTGCCAATGCATTACAACCATCCAGCCGAAATCATGGCCGAAGTCGCTCGGTTGACGCCGAGCTTCGCCGGGGTGACTTACGAAAAGCTGGACCGCTTGGGAAGCATTCAGTGGCCCTGCAACGACGCGGCGCCCGAAGGTAGCCCAGTGATGCACGTGGAGCAGTTCACGCGCGGGCTCGGCAAGTTCATCATCACCGAATTCGTCCCGACCAAGGAAAAGGTCTCGCGGAAGTATCCGCTGATTCTGACCACTGGCCGAATTCTAACCCAGTACAACGTCGGGGCTCAAACCCGGCGAACCGAGAACGTCGTTTGGCACCATGAGGACCGGCTGGAGATACACGCTGAAGATGCGGCCGAACGCGGCATCCAAGATGGCGATTGGGTACACATTGTCAGCCGGGCCGGCGAGACCCGCTTGCGAGCGCTGATTAGCGACCGCGTCCAGCCGGGAGTTGTCTACACCACATTCCACTTCCCCGAGTCCGGGGCCAACGTGGTGACGACCGAACTGAGCGACTGGGCGACCAATTGTCCTGAGTACAAAGTCACCGCCGTTCAGGTCACCCGGCAATCCGATCCGACTCTCTGGCAAGTCGAGTTTAACCAAATGGAAGTTGAGCAGCACGCGTTGCTTCCGGGGGGGACGGAGGTTACCACTCATCAGCGGTGAGGAAGAAGGGGGGAACCACTGATTGGCACTAATGAAGAAGGAATGAAGAGGGGAACCACTAACCAGCACTGATGAAGAACGAACGAAGAGTGGAACCACTGATGATCGCTAATAATTTTTAATTAGGAAAAGAAAGTGGTAGGGTGGAGGGGTGAAGAGGAAGCAGCGAAAAGGTTTGGCGGATTGGTTGAGGATAAGGGGAGGGAATCTGGGTTGGTTGTGACGAGCTCACG
>JBJTQD010001050.1:0-1029 GCA_046075445.1 Planctomycetota bacterium | reverse complement strand
CCGAGGGCGGCCGCCGGTTTGGATTGAAGCGAGAAAGGCTCTTAATTCGGCCCCGCTAGAAGCTAGTAAGCACTAATTTGCGGGAAGCTTCCCAAGCGGCAGTCTCCGGACGATCATCATCGTCGTCATCGTCATCGTCGTCCTCTCCGCCTTCCTTCTTGATCCCCATGTTCTCAATCTCGCCCTTGGCAATCAACTCGCCGTAAAGCTGGTCCTTCGCATTCTTCTGCTTCTTGACCTCTTCCAACGCCTTCTCAAACGCCGGGACCATCACCTCTTTTTCGTAGGCCTGCTTCTCTTTGCCCTTCAGCGACTTCCACTTCTTGGTCAACTCCTGCGACTTTAGCTGCTTGTAAAACAGCTCGCCAAAATCGTTGCGAATCTCCTTTTCCTTGCCCTTGATGTGACACGCCTCGCACTTGACTTGAAGATTGGTGTATTTAGTCGAAATAAACTTCTTGAAAACCGTATGGGCTTCCACGCCCGCCGGTAGACACAACAAACCCAACATGACGATGGCTAACGAAATCACTCGCGATCGACTCTTCATTACTCTGCTCCATTAGGTCCAACGGCTCTGCCTCCACAGCATCGAGCCCAATCCGGCGACCTCTCGTCGCCTTTGCCATTGTACCGTTGGCAACAGGCGAATGCCAAATCTCAATCGCCGCCAGCACATGCCGTTTAGTAAGGGGAGGTTTTTATCCCCAGCCGCCAGCAGTGTGTTTCAACCTTTGCCAAAGCGAGGCGTTGAAACCCAGCCATGTCGTACCCTCGCCGCAGAATTCAACCGCTCAGCGAGGTGGCAACTGCGTCTCTGGCAAGCTCGCCAGTTCAGGCTGTAGCAGGGAAAGATATTGGAACCAGTCCGACGTCAGCGCCGTTTGAGAAATCGACTGCGCATCTCTGGGCTGCGCGCAGAACACGTGCCGACAATGGCGGCAGCGAACCGATTGATTCAAGTAGCCAACGTAAAAATTCGAGTAACGTTGACAACGCGGGCAGGCAGCAGGAAACGAGGGAGGCGTT
>JBJTQD010001049.1:0-7675 GCA_046075445.1 Planctomycetota bacterium | reverse complement strand
TTCAAACTGGGATTGGGTTTTTCGACCATCTGCTGACGGCTCTCGCAAAACATGCCCGCTGGAATTTGCAGCTTCACTGCCAAGGTGATCTGGAAGTGGACGATCACCACACGGTCGAGGACTGCGGCTTGGCACTCGGTGCGGCACTGGATCAAGCCTTGGGCGTGCGGCGGGGGATCGCTCGATTCGCGCATGCGTATGCACCGCTTGATGAGGCTCTCGTTCGCAGCGTCATCGACCTCTCCGGTCGGGGAGGAGCGTGGGTCGACTTGCCCCTCGGCCGCGAATCGATTGGCTCGCTGAGTTGCGAAAACATCCCACACTTTTTTCGTTCGCTGGCCAGCGAGGCTCGCTTCACACTGCACCTCGATCGAATCCGCGGTGAGAACGCGCACCATATCGCCGAAGCAGCTTTCAAGTCATTTGCTCTCGCCATTCGCTCCGCGACCGCCCTCGATGGCAGCGAGGCGATCCCGAGCACGAAAGGGACACTGTGAGAGAGAGCCGAAAGGTGGTCAGTGTCGTCTCAACTGGCGTCGCAAATGTCGCCTCGGTCCTCGCAGCTTTTCGAAGGCTGGGAGCCGAGCCGCAGGAAGTCGACCAGCACGAAGCGGTCGCATCGGCCGATTATTTGGTACTTCCCGGGGTTGGCGCGTTTGCAGCGGCGATGCAGGCGCTGCAGACGCGCGAACTTGTCCAGCCGCTGCAGGAACGGATTCGCAAAGGACAACCGACACTGGCGATCTGCTTAGGACTGCAATTGTTTGCGGCGGAGAGCGAGGAGAGCCCGAATGTGGCTGGACTTGGAATTTGGTCAGACCGCATCGTGCGTTTGACTTCGCAGCGAGTCCCGCAGCTTGGCTGGAACCGGGTCGATGCAGCGAAAGAGTCTCGTTACCTCGAAAGCGGCTATGCCTACTACGCCAACTCTTACTGTTTGGGTGCTGAGCCACACGGCTGGACGGCGAGTTGGTCGGACCACGATGGAAAACTAGTCGCAGCGGTCGAGCAAGGCAGCATACTGGCCTGCCAATTTCATCATGAGCTCTCTGGGGCTTGGGGCGAGCAACTACTGCGGCGGTGGGTGGAGGGCGCAAGATGTTAACCCGAAGAGTCATCCCCTGCCTCGACTGTCGCGATGGACGCGTGGTCAAAGGGATACAATTTCAGCAACTGCGAGACGTTGGCTCACCGGCCGAGCAAGCCGCACTTTACGCTGAACAAGGCGCGGATGAAATTGTCTTGCTCGATGTGGTTGCAACCGTCGCTGGCCGGGAGAATCAAGCAGCAACCGTCCGCGCGGTTCGCGAGGTACTCGCAATCCCGTTGACGGTTGGCGGAGGTGTGAAGAGCATCGCCGACGCGGCTAGGCTGCTTGAATCAGGCGCTGATAAAGTCAGCATCAACACAGCAGCGGTTCAGCGGCCAGAGCTTATCTCAGAACTGGCTGATCAGTTTGGTCGCCAGTGTATCGTCCTCGCAGTGGATGCGATTCAGTCAGCGCCCGGCCAGTGGCGAGTCGTGACTCACTCCGGACGCGAGCGGACAGAATGGGAGGTCGGCGATTGGTGTCGACGAGGAGAGCAGCTTGGGGCGGGCGAGGTATTGCTAACGAGTTGGGACCGTGATGGCACTCGAAGTGGATACGGGTTAGACCTGCTCGCTCACGTCCGGGACTTCATCGGCGTGCCATTGATTGCCTCGGGTGGAGCCAACTCGCCTCAGCATTTGCTGGAAGCATTACAAGCCGGTGCCGATGCCGTTTTGGCGGCGAGTATTTTTCACGATGGCGACTACCGAGTCGATGAAGTCAAAGCGTTTTTGCAAGCGGCTGGAATGGAGATGCGGCGATGATTATCCCCTCAATTGACTTAATGGGCGGACAGGCAGTGCAGCTTGTGGGCGGTCGCGAACTGGAAATGGAAGCAGGCGATCCGCAGGCGTGGGCCCGCCGATTTGGGATCGTCGGCGAGGTCGCCGTGGTCGACCTCGATGCGGCCTTAGGTAAAGGCTCAAACGCCGAGGCCATTCGCCGCTTGCTGCCGCTCTGCCGCTGCCGAGTCGGCGGGGGCATTCGTTCGGTTGAGCAGGCGGTCAAGTGGCTCGATGCTGGCGCCGATTCAATCGTCCTCGGCACCGCGGCTCGGCCGGAGATTCTTCGCGAGCTTCCTCGCGATCGCGTTGTGGTTGCCCTCGATGCGGTCAACGATGAAGTGGTTGTCGAAGGATGGCGAAGCGGCACAGGACGAACGGTGCTCGATCGGATTGCCGAATTAAAGGAGTATGCGGGCGGGTTTCTCGTGACCTTCGTCGAGCGCGAGGGGCGACTGGGCGGCACGCGGCTCGACGCTGCCGAGAAGATCGCGGCGGCGGCTGGAGATGTGCGAGTCACGATTGCCGGTGGCGTTACGACACCAGCGGAAATTGCCAAGCTCGATGAACTTGGCTGCGATGCCCAAATTGGCATGGCCCTTTACAAAGGTGTGCTCGGTCTCGCCGAGGCCTTTGCCGCGCCGCTGCGAAGCGATCGGCCCGATGGGCTCTGGCCGACAGTTGTCGTCGATGAACACGATGTGGCGCTGGGGCTGACTTATTCCAACTTGGAAAGCCTGAAGCAGGCGATTGAAACGCGGCGAGGTGTTTACTGGTCGCGCAGCCGGGGCGGGCTCTGGGTTAAAGGCGAGTCGTCCGGCGCGGTTCAGGAACTGCTGAGTGTGGGAATGGACTGCGATCGCGATGCACTTCGCTTTCGAGTTCGCCAAGCAGGTACCGGCTTTTGCCATCGTCAAACGCGGACCTGCTGGGGCGAGAGCGAGGGCGTCATTGGACTGGCCAGAATGCTGCGAGATTATCTCCCAAGTGCCCCCTCCGATTCTTACACGCGGCGGCTGGCAAATGATCCGCAACTTCTGGGAGCCAAGCTTCGTGAAGAAGCATCCGAACTCGCCGCTGAGGAATCGACTGAGCGCGTCGCAGAAGAAGCAGGCGATTTGATCTATTTCATGCTCGCAAAATTGGCCGCGACCGGAGTTCCCTTGGAACAAGTCGAGCAGATTCTCGCTGCACGGCGGAAAAAAGTAACGCGGCGACCGGGAAAAGCCAAAGCCTGATCTGAAAGACGGCCTTACAAACTCCTCCGAACAAGAAGCAGGTAACCTGTGCTCAAGCTGATTGAACTGAGTCAACTCTCAACGGCACTCCCTCCAGCAGTCGATCCCCAGACGCTCGCGGGGACACGTGCGATCCTCGAAAGCCTACGCAGTGGGGGCGAGCCGGCTCTCCGGGCGGCGATTAACCAATACGAACAGCGCTCTGGCGATGCGCGGCTGACTTACCTCCCGATCGACTTTGCTCAGGCTTTGAGCTCAATTTCAAGCAGACAAGCGGAACTTCTCCAGCGCGTTGCCCAGCGGATTGAGGATTTTGCTCGAGCCCAGCGTGGTACGCTTTCCGATCTTGAGCTGCCAATCGCTGGCGGCCGAGCAGGACATCGCTGGGTGCCACTGCGCACTGCTGGCTGTTATGTCCCGGGCGGGCGGTTTCCGCTCGTGTCTAGTCTCTTGATGACAGCCGTTACGGCTCGAGTGGCAGGCGTATCGCAAGTTTGGATTGCTTCTCCGATCGCCTCGCCCCTGATGCTTGCTGCAGCGGCGGTCGCTGGTGCTGATGGCTTGCTGCACGCAGGCGGAGCTCACGCGATCGGCTCTCTTGCGGATGGCTGCGGAGAAGTCCCCCGCTGCGATGTGATTGCCGGACCGGGAAACCGCTGGGTCACGGCAGCCAAGCTGCTGGTTTCTGAGCGGGTGCGGATCGACATGCTGGCCGGACCCTCGGAACTGCTGATCGTAGCGGACGAGACCGCCGACCCCGACACATTGGCTGCGGACTTATTGGCTCAGGCCGAACACGACAGCGACGCCAGGCCAATGCTGGTTACGAATTCACTCGACTTAATTGAAGCCGTAAATCAATCACTGCAGCGACAATTGGAAACGCTGGCGACCGCAGCAAATGCCCGCGCGGCGCTGGAGAACGGTTTTGCCCTGCGAGTTCACTCTTGGGATGAAGCCATCGAGGCTTGTGAAGCTATCGCTCCGGAGCACCTTGAATTACAACTCCGCGATCCGGCGCAGATTGCACCGCGACTGAGCCGCTGTGGCTGCCTGTTTATCGGTGAGCAATCGGCGGAGGTTCTGGGCGATTACGGCGCTGGCCCGAACCACGTTTTACCGACAGGCGGAACTGCTCGCTACGCATCGGGGCTTGGAGTAGAGACCTTTCTTCGCAGACAGACTTGGCTGGAGATCGACTCACTCGACTCGGCACAATCGTTGGTCGAAGATGCCATTGCTCTAGCCGAACTGGAAGGCTTACCCGGCCACGCAGCGAGCGCCGCGCGACGGCAGGAATAGTACAAGCTGCGAAAAAATTCTCGGGTGTATTCCATGCGGATACCTTTCAAGCCCTTCCCTGTTTCCATCAATCCTCCACATCGGGCCATGACTTTCTTTGGACAACTCAACCCCACCCATTCTCCCTTCTCGCTCTGCGTTCTCTGTGCCACTGTAATTACTCGTCTTCCCGTCTTACCGCCCCCTTTCTCGCAACCCGTTAACGTAAAATGCTTCAGGCCTGAGACCTAACTTCCCTTCCCGGTAGCATCGACGAGTTTGGCATGCCGAGATTGCTTTCGATTGCCGTGAATGACTATCCGAACATGGATCGCCAATTGAGTGGAGCGATCAATGACTCGCGGGTTTGGACCAAGTGGTTTGAAACTTGGGGCTGGCAGACTGAGACTCTTTGGAACGAGGAGGCGACTGCCGCTCAGGTTCTCGCTGCGATTGAGCGGTTGATGCAACAAGCTCGGCCCGGTGATCGCGTGGCAATTCATTTTTCAGGACATGGCTCGCAGCTTTCCGATCCGAGCGGCGAGGAGAGCGACCTCCTTGATGAGTGCTATTGTCCTTGGGATGTGGACGAGAATGGACCGATTCGCGATGACCAGCTCTATCGGCTGTTTCAGCTTCGGTCTGAGGGTGTGCGGCTCTATCTGATCGCCGATTGTTGTCACAGCGGATCGATTTATCGGGGCCCAAAGGATGGCATCCGCTATCTCCCGCTCAACGACACGAGCGAGTTCTCGGCAGGAACGCGTCGCGAGTCAGCCGTCGCCCGGACTGCGGGACTGCTGCTGGCCGCCTGTGGTGAACAGGAGCGAGCAAGAGAGATCTCGATTGGCGGGAAAAGCTTTGGTGTGCTGACCTATGCAGCAGCGAGGGCGCTGGAACGACTGCCAACCGGAGCTACTCATCGGCAATGGTTAGGGCTGATTCGCGCCGCGGTTCGCCCCAATCGGCAGACTCCGCAACTAGTCGGAAATCTACAAATGATCGACGAACCAATTTTTGGCGGTCCATAAAACCAATGAACGACAGAATTAACTGGAGAAGTTGAACGGTACATCTATCGTCATTAGTGATAAATTACGCCGGCGAGTGATCGCTCAAACAGGCTTCCCCCAACTCGCTCTTCTCTTCTTTCCGTCTCCGTGCTCTCGGTGTTTCACTTCTTTCCAAGGTTTAGACTTGGCTAGAAGTCGATTGCCATCCGCATTCCAAAGCCATGGACCACGCCGCTGCCGGCAGCGAAGGCGGGCACCAGATCAACATCGCGGTAGGTCGCCATGTAGTTCCACTGGAACTTGAGGTTCGGATTGAGGAACCAATTGAGGCCGACCGTGCCATTGTGAGCCAATCCGCCGTTGAGCCCGCTGTCGTTAAGGTCGAGGTAGTTGTAACGGACACCGAGTTGCCACGCGCCCCAGCCGCAATCGCCTTTGCGACTGAATGGATGCGACGGCTTCACGCGTTCAAATACGCCAGTCTCTTTGCTGTAATGATCGTAGTCATCAGTCAGATAGCGAAGGACCTGCACATAACCGCCGTTGTACTGCACCGTGTTCCCCAAGGGATTACCCAGCGCTGTCCGGGCGTCGTTAAAGAAGCTGAACAGGTATTCGCTTTGCAGGGTCCAAGGACCACGTACCATGACGAACTCGCTGTTGAGCCACTGCATATCGTCGCCAAACAAATTGATTCCGTTGACGACCGGCCAATCCTGTGACAATCCAGTCCGCACTGCGTCGCGAGTTCGGAAAGTTTGAATCCGTCCCGGGACGCCGGCTTGGCTGACCGCGGTCGCTTGCCGAACCGAGAAGCCGGCATGAGTCAGGTAGCGGCCATCATCGCAGTATTGCAGCAGCCGTGTGATACGAGCCACAAGGCTGTAGTCACCATCACCCGTATTGAAAGCAAACACGCTGTTTACCGGTTTAAAGACACCGTACTGCAATACGCCCAAATCGTCGTAGCCCCAGTTTCGTGTGACTTGAATACCCGGAGTGAAGCCGTTGAACACGCCGCCGTAGAAAGTGTCTTGGTTGAACGACCGCTCCATGAAAGGGAGAAAACGGCTGCTGACCAAGTGCTCGAAACCGATCGCTTCCTTCTGATTGCCGACTCGGATTTTCGCTTTTCGTTCAGTCTTATATTGGACCCAGAGATCTGTGGGTGCGGTTACCGATTCATCAAAGAAGCCAGGATTGACTCCCGTGACAGGCTGGTTGCGGATGCGAACTGAGTTAACAAAGTCAAACTCGGCCGCCCAATCGATGAACTCAAACATCGTCCCGTCGACACGCAATCGCGCGCGGCGGAAATCAATTCCGTCGCCGTAGGGTACGTTGATGTTTTGATTGACATTCAGCGGCGTGCCAAACCAGCCCGTATCGAGTTGGTAACGACCGCCGACATGGACTCGAAACTGCTTGTCAGCTGTTTGGACTTCCAAGCCGTTATTCCACTTGGCTGACATCTTGAACGGATCTTCCGCCGCCGGGGCTTTGGCTTCTTCCAAGGCGAGGTTCGTCGGCTGGTAACTAGATGCGGCCTCAATCAGCGGATTCCCCGAGGTCGAGGCAGGCATGGCTGAGACACCGCGCGGCGCGCTCTGCGAGAGGTTTTGCCAAGAGTCTCCGGAGGGAGTTGGAGGCTGCGTCCACTCTTGGTTTGAGCCAGAGCTGTTTCCATTCTGAACAGCTTGGTCGGTCAAACGCCCGCCTGCCGGTGCAAGTACTTGGGCGTGCGAGGGACCCTGCAAAAAAGCGACTAGAACCAAGCCAAAAAGCGAATACCGCATGGAAAAGCGGAACATGACCATTCCCTTACCGAAAACAGCGCGCTCGCTAGACTCGAGGCGGTTTAACTTAAATGGCAAGCTGTAACGATCAGCTAAACCCTTCCAAATAATCGGATCAAATGGGTAGAGAAAATAATCAAGAGATGCCGTTTGTTATGAAAGTTTGGGTGAACGCTAGCGGAAAAAGACCAGTGGATTCCGACTTCCCCCACTGCCGGGGAAGAAGGAAGCCTTGATTAGGTGCGAGTGGCCTTAGAGGAGGGAAAAACTCCCGAGCGCAGATGCGCCTGCTCGGTCCGCGCAGTTGGTTTTAGCTGCTGAACCGGAAGCTGGCGCCAAGACCCGGCTGACGAAGAGGGGGCTGGTCCGGAAAAAGAGAAGAGGTAGGGTGGGTCGCATCCGCCGGGAAGATTTACATCAACAAGTAGACCTGCCGCGGTGCGCACCCACCTGCAGCGAAAGTGAAGCCTGCGAC
>JBJTQD010001048.1:0-2388 GCA_046075445.1 Planctomycetota bacterium | reverse complement strand
TTTTTGTTTTGGAAGCAAGTGGAAGAAAAGGATATTACACAAAAACAGGAGAGAATGGAAAAGATTTGTATGAAATTATTTTTACACCTCAAAAAATCAATACAAATTCAGACCCCAAACTTACCGTATTAAAAGGAACTGTGAGTCGCCATGGCAACTAGCGCAGCGAAGCCGATAAATCTCCTCTCCCTCGCGAAACATCTCGCCATTCCAAGCAGCGATCAGTCCGCGGTGATCGATATGCGACTCGTATTCGGGCAGCGGAGCGAGCGCCGCCAGCGACGTCGTCGGCCGCAGTTCCGCAGCCCGCGGCGGACCACCCTTGGCCAGCTCATTCAGATAAGCCACGACGTCGAGAAACTCTTTGCGATCAGCCAGTTGATTGGCCAGCCCCTCCGGCATAGTGGAAAGCTGCGTCAGCTTCCGCTCATCGATTTCCTCGAGCGGTACCACCAGCGGTTCAGTCGGCTCCTCAATTCGATCGAGCAGCAACCGCTGGGCATTTTGCTCTACGACGATGCCCGAAAGCTGCCGTCCATCGACCAAGCTCAAAACGGTCGTCTCATAGCCTTGACGAATCACCGCCGATGGCTGCAGTACGGCTTGAATCAAATGCGTTAGCGTCGCCTCACGTCGCTCTGACAAATCGGGACCCAGTCGGCGACCACTCGTACCCAGCTCATGACATTTCGCGCAGTTCAGCTCGGGCCGATAAAACCAAATCGCACCGCGGACCGGATCGCCGAAGCGAAGCACATCCTCGGCGAGCTGTTCGGAATTTTCCGCCAACAGCTGTTTCGTCAACTGCGGCTGCTGCGCGTTAAGGAAAGCGACCGGCGAGAACATTCCCAGCGTCAACAGCACGACACTGAAACAACTCGCACGCAGAAACCGCAGACCAAACCTTGACTGGTACATAGGAACCACAATCTACCGAGAGGGAAACTTAAACACGTTCACGTCGGACTATTCGATCTCAACTTCGCAAAAAGTCAAAGCCGCCAGACCGTTGGCTCCCCAGAGCAATTTTTCCGGACTCCAGCGATCACTATCAAGATAAGTGATCTGCTTCCCCACAGCTCCCTCGCGCAATTTCAAAACGAGCGTTTTCCCCTCGGCACTTCCCGAAAGGAACGCGTCCGGCTTGCCATCGAGAGCAAACTGATCGCAAAGCGATTCGTCCCATTTGACCGGCTGATCAAACTCCAGTGCAATCGCGTTTTGCTGGGCATCGGTCCAGCGAGCTCGCAGTAGATTGGGTGGCGTCACCGGTTGCTGGGGAGCCTGCTGATAGATGCGCCACTCGACCACGGGAAGAATCAACTCGGCGAATTGCTGATAGCCGGCAGCCGGGAAATGGCAACCGCCGGGCGGCTTGATCCCCAGCGTCGACATCACGCTCAAATTGGAGAAGTGACGCGGCAGGGTTCGCTGAACGTCGCGCAGCCGATCATCCGATCCATCTCGTCCCATCGCGCACGCTTTAGGCCAGATCTGAAAAACAAAATAGTGACTGACGTTGGGATAGTCCTGCTTCCAGGCCGCGGCCAGATCGATGAAGAGTTGGCGATAAGTTTCCCAGCCGTACCCTCCGCTCGGTCCATCCGCCCCCTGATCGTTCTCGCCCTGATGCCAGAAGATTCCTCGAATGCCGTGCGTCAATCCCGCTTCACGCACGCGCCATAGCAGTCGTCCGTAGATCGTATTAACTGCAATCGAGTCTTCGGGGTCGCGCTGGTGCTGGTCAATTCGCGTTCCTCCGACAGCACCATTGATGATGCAGATCGGAATTTGATGGCTCTCGACCAGGCGATTACCAAGTACCATCCCCCAGTAACCAATTTCCGATTTGCCACCCGGCGCGCGGGCCACGGCATTCGCCCAGAGACGCAGCCGCGATCCCTGTGGACTGCCGTCCGTCGCTCCAAAAGTTCGCAGAAACATCGAGGGTTGAAACGGGTCGAGTTCTCCGAAGTCAGTCGCCACCGCATTCGATTGGCCAATAATCAAATAGGCATCGCCGCAAACCAAGTCGGCGGCTCGCTGCAGAATCTCTTCCTTACCTTCGCGAACGACACCCAGTTCGCTGGTGTAAGCCCGCAGCTCGGCGGCGATCGGCAACTTCAGCGAGTAACTGCCGTCGGCACCGGGTACCGCTTCGACACGCTCAACTTGCTCACCCCCAAACAGTCGAGCGAACACTTTCTCCGCTGGCTGCTCAAGTTTTCCTCGATAAAAAACGGTTCCCTTTCCGGTCGCCGGATCGCGCGCGTAGAACTGTCCGGTTTGAGGAGCCTCTTCCTCTCGTGGTGTGGGCTCGATCCAGGGCTCCGCTTCGCCCGGCTCGCGGACTTCAATCTTGTGCGTCACCTCAACCGCTGGGCCACC
>JBJTQD010001047.1:0-1339 GCA_046075445.1 Planctomycetota bacterium | reverse complement strand
AACGCCCAGCGAGAGAACTCAATTCCATTTCGTTTGCTGGGCTTCTTCATCAAACATACGCAATTTCTGTCACGCAATTTCTCTCACGCAATTTCTCTCACGCACACACTCTCTCTGCTTTTTATTTTTTCCCTTCAGCGTTAATTAGTGGTTCTGTTCTTTGGCCCTGTTCTTTTTTTGTCTTTCATTAGCGTCCATTAGTGGTTCCTTTCCTCCCGGCGCATAAAAAAAGGGCACCGCGTTTGCGATGCCCTTTGATTTGATTTCGCCTTAGCGTGCGCCGGCTAGTTTACCTTCCTTGAGTGCCTTGCGTTCGGCGATGACTTCTTCTTGGACGCTCATTGGAGCTCGGCGGTAGCCCTTGAGTTCCATCGAGAAGGTTCCGCGGCCTTGGGTCAAGCTGCGGAGGTCAGTCGCGTAGCCGAAGGTTTCCGACAGTGGGACTTCGCAGATGACGATCATGTTGCCGTCAGACTGCATGTCGGTCGACTCGATGATTCCGCGGCGAGAAGTGATGTCGCCGACGATACCGCCTTGGAACGACTCGGGAGCTTCGATTTCCAGTCGCATGACTGGTTCGAGCAGCACGGGTTTGGTTTTCGGGAAGTATTCGCGGAAGCAATCCTTGGCACAGATCTGGAACGCCATGTCCGAGCTATCTACATCGTGGTAGGAGCCGTCCTTCAGGTGGCAAGCAAAGTTGACCACGGGGAACTCGGCGAGCGTACCCTTGTCGATCATCGAACGCATACCCTTTTCGACCGACGGGATGTATTCCTTGGGAATACGACCACTGACGATCGAGTCGATGAATTGGAACGACTCCTCGGATTCATCGGGCAGGATCTCGAAGGTACCGACGATGTGAGCGTACTGACCCGAACCACCGGTTTGCTTTCTGTGCTTGTAGTTGAAGTCGACCTGTTGGGTTGGCTTCTCGCGGTAGCTGACTCTCGGAGCACCGACGTCAACTTCCAGCTTGTACTCGCGGCGAATGCGTTCGACGTAAATGTCGAGGTGCAGTTCACCCATTCCGGCGATGATGGTCTCGCCAGTTTCTTCGTCGGTGAAGACTTTGAAGGTTGGGTCTTCCTTGCGGAAGCGTTGCAGGGCCTTGCCGAGTTTGTCGACATTGGAGCGCTCTTTGGGCTGAACGGCCATTTTGATAACTGGCTCGGGGACGAACATGCTTTCGAGCGAGCAGAGGCCGGGTTCTGAGGCGTAGGTATCACCCGAGGCGCAATCGATACCCATGATGGCGATGATATCGCCAGCCGAGGCTTCGTCGATTTCTTCTCGCTTATCAGCATGCATCCGCACGATACGGCTGAAGCGTTCC
>JBJTQD010001046.1:0-3105 GCA_046075445.1 Planctomycetota bacterium | reverse complement strand
GTCAACCAGCAGCTTGCGAGGTGAGAACTCAGCCCGATGCGGCTCGTCTTCGGCTTCCCGAAACAGGTAAGCGACCAAGCCCGAAAAGACGAACAGCCCACCCGCAAAAGCAAACACCGCCGCAAAATTCCCGCCGCCCGGCCGCAGCCACCAGCTGAGCAGCACCCACGCGCAGCTAACCGCGATCACTGAACCGAGGCTGCTGGAGAACTGCATCAGTTGTCCCCGGCGCTGAACCGGAATCACTTTCCCTGTCAGCGTCGAAGTCACCAGCTGATTTACCCCAGTCAGTGCAAAGAACAGGGCGTAAAGCGCGAGGATCGAGATCGTCACGGCGGCCCAAGGGAGCGAGTCCTTCACCAACCACAAGAGCGAGAGGGCGAGAAAAGCGAGTCCCATCCCTAGAGATGTCGCCGCGAGAGCAAACTTTTTCCGTGGTAAGCCCCGCACGTAGCCGGCCACCAACAGTGGCGGAACGCTTTGTCCGAACCGATTGAGCATCGGCAGAAAGCCGCGAATCCAAGCCGCACCGCTGAGTGCATCGAGCATCGCCGGCATCACAATGCTCTCCGTCTTGAAAATCCAGCCCGTGCGAATCAGCACCGAATGCCAACTCATCACACCAAAATTGAAATTCTCGGTCGCCTTTTCTTTGACTGCTCGCGACGCTGTCTCTGACAATCCCGCTGCCTCTTCATCTCCCTCCGAAACATTCGAAGACGAAACTCGAGACTGCGGGGACAGGGTCATGTGAAAGTCGGTCTGCGGAAAGTTCTGAACGTTTGGCCGTCAGGCAAAGCGAGTTGAAAAAAGGACAGGGAGAAAGCCTCGGTGACAAGACGTCGCCTCGGTCTCGAGTGGGTGAAGCCAAAACGTATCGTCTACGAAAGACTTGCAGCGGACAACTCCGGGTTCAGCTGGTTGAATCCCGACCCGCCTGTCTCTTTAGCACGATCGCCAGTCGGGCATTGGCTTCGCGGCGGTTGCATTTCGGAGGATGGACAGATTCCTCTTGTTGCCCCGCGCTGCTGGTTCCGCGCTTGCTGGTCCCACGCTGATTGCCCCGAGCTGATTGCCCCGAGGAAGCTCCAAGCAATTAATCATCAATCTGCCGCACGATCCCGATCACCACGCCGAGGATTTCGACTTCATCGACGAGAATCGCCTGCATCTTGCGATTGGCCGGCAGTAGGCGAACACGCTTGCGTTCCGGGTAGTAGTACTTGATCGTCGCTTCGCCATCGGGTGTGCGGGCCACGACGATCTGGCCAGCTTCGGCCGTCAACTGTTTGGACACGACCACGTAATCGCCGTCGCAGATATGCGCTTCGATCATCGAATCGCCGCGAACTTCGAGCATGAAGTTCTCCGACTTGTCGAACAGTTTGGCTAGGTCCAATCGCTCCGCCTGCTCGACGGCTTCGGTCAGCGGCCCGGCGGCAACTTGGCCAACCAGCGGCAAGCCTTTTTGACGCTTGGTCGGCTTGCGCTCGACGAGTTGAATCGATCGCGACAGGTTCGCGTTGCGGCGGATGAAGCCTTTTTTCTCGAGTGCCCGCAGGTGGACCACGACGCCGTTGGGCGAGTTGATCTCCATCGCCTCGGCAATTTCCCGAATCGTCGGTCCGAATCCGCGGCGCGTCGTCATCCGCTGGATTGTGTTTAGAACCATCCGCTGCCGTGAGGTCAGTTGCTTTGTCTTTTCCATGGCTTGTTCAGTCTCGGTTACTTCTGTTCAAGTTCATGAGCGCTTAATCTCGTCCGCATTTCGATTGGGGCTCACTACAGCATCACCAGCGAATGCTCTCCATCCGGTCGTTCCTCTTCCAATTCCAAGAGCTGCTTCGATACTTCCCGCATTCGCTGCAGGACGGCTTTTGGTTGGGAGAACTGCATCCGGTGTACAAAAATCCATTGTAACCAGTTCAGCCCACCCAAGACGAGCCCTGACTCGTGTAACCAAGGAAGAATTTTTTTCTCATCATCCGTCAGGGGCGAGACCTGCTCGTAAGCCTCGATCCCGGCCGCCCAAGGGACTCGGCCCGCCAGTTTGAGGCTGCCCAGCAAACGGGCCAAGTCGACCGATACCGCATCGGTGCGGATCGCCGTGTAGTCGACGAATCCGCTGAAATTATCACCGTCGAAGAGCACGTTTTCACGCCAAAGATCGCCCAAGACAGGCCGGATGAGAAAGTTGAGCTGACCCAGCGGCTGGCCGCGCTCAAACAGGCCCGGACTGCGAAACGAAACCCGCTGCCACAGTTCCCAAGCGGTTCGCTGCAACTCGGCATTGGACTCGCGCTGAATCGGGTCCTGCAGCAACTGCAAGTAATTGGCGACCGCCCGGCATTCGACCAGCCGACAAGGGACCGCGTTGCAGCACCCCTGGCGTGATTCATAGCGAGCCGTCGTTTGATGAAATTTAGCGAGACTCCGCATAGCCCCTCGCAGTTTGTTGGCCGTAGGAGCCGCGTTGAAGTTGGGCTCTCCTTCCAGCCACCGCGAGAGTTGCCAAAGCCGTCCGTGGGCTTCGACCAGCCTCTCCCCTCCCCTGCTCGGGACGGCGCTAGAGAGAAATTCGCCGCAGCCCTGCTCACTGGCAAAGCGGATCACCGCGAAAGCCTGCTCCAGCCGCTGCCGCTGCTCCGGGCTCGATTCCCATCCCCGTAGCGCGTACCGCCCACTGCTGGTCTCCAAGCGAAAAAGTTCCGCCCCCGAAAAACCCGTCCCCGGGCTGGAGACCAGCCCCAGCAGCTCGCCGCATGGGTAATGCTCCTGCAACAGATTCTGAATAAAGGCAATTGTCTCGGTCATTGGTCGCGGGGGGGAAGAAAGGGAACCACGAATTGGCACTGATGACGGAATAAAGAAGCGAGCGACTTGGTTGCTCTAGTCTATGGCTGCTCATTAAGTCGTGCCAACCTGCGTAAGGAAAAGTTGGCAGCGAACTGCTTCCCTTTCTTGCCGTCACGAAATAGTATCTGACACGTTCCTGGCACGGTCTTCTCCCCGCTCGGCTTCCTTGCTCTTTATGCCCCGACACTGGCGCCTCGCCAGCAGGCCAAGGTCGCTTCATTGACCTCCACCACTGTCCGAACTTCCTCG
>JBJTQD010001045.1:0-3028 GCA_046075445.1 Planctomycetota bacterium | reverse complement strand
ACCATGCCTTCGCTCAAGCCGAACTTCATCTGCCGCGGCTTGAGGTTGGCGACGACGATCACCAAACGCCCAACCAGTTTTTCCGGATCGTAGGCGGCCTTGATCCCGGCAAAGACGTTTCGGGTATTCTCGCCACCGAGGCTCACCGTCAGCCGCAGCAGCTTGTTTGCGCCTTCGACGTGCTCGGCTTTCAGAATTCGGGCAACGCGGAGATCGACTTTTTGAAAATCCTCGATCGTGCATTCCGCTGCCAATGGCTCGGCGATCAAAGCCGCATCGGAGTCGGCGGGATTGGCTGCAGGCGCGGGAGTGTTTTCGGGAGCGACGACGCTTTCTTCAACCATGGCTTGGACATCCTTCAGTTCAATACGCTTCAGCAGATGCTGGAATTTGTTCACAGTAGTACCGACCAGCGGCTGCTGGGATTGAGCCCAACTGCAGATCGGATCATTCAGCAACTCGCCGGTCTGCTCGGCCAGTCGCGGCAGAATCGGCGAGAGATAGACAACCAGTTGACGGAATAGATTGAGAGCCACCGAGCAGGCTTCTTGGACTTCCACGGCCCGCGCGGGGTCCTTGCGGAGTTCCCACGGCTTGCGGCTGTCGATGTAGAAGTTCGCCCGGTCGGCCAATTCGTTGATCAGCCGCACTGCTTTACTGTAGTCGCAGTTTTCGTAGGCTTCGGCAATTTCCTCGCCGGCGCCAGCAGCGGCAGCGAATAAACCGCCATCATCCGGATAGCTCGTGGTAAGTCCGGTCGCCTCCACGAACTTTGCCGAGCGCGATGCCAGGTTCACAATCTTGCCAACCAAGTCGGCATTCGCTTTGTTGACGAACTCCTCGAAATTCAAGTCGAGGTCATCGACGCGCGACGTGAGCTTGGACGCGTAGAAGTACCGCAGCGCCTGTGGGTCGAGGTGCTTGAGGTACGTTTCGGCTTTGATAAACGTGCCGAGACTCTTCGACATCTTCTCGCCGTTGACGGTGAGGAAGCCGTGAATCTGGATGCGATTGGGGAGCGAGAAGCCCGCCGTATGCAGCATGCCCGGCCAGAAGAGCGTATGAAAATAGGTGATGTCCTTGCCGATGAAATGGCGAATCTCGGTGCCGGGAGATTTCCACCAATCCTCCAGCCGCTCGCCATTTCGCTCGCACCACTGCTGGGTGGAGGCGATGTAACCCACCGGGGCGTCAAACCAGACGTACCAATAGTTGCCTGGCGAATCGGGAATTTCAAAACCGAAGTAAGGTGCCGGCCGCGAGACATCCCAATCGCGCAGCGTCTTGCGCCCCTCGGGCGAATGCTGGTCGCCGAGGAAATGTCCCTTCAAGTAATTCGCGATTTCTCGCTGCAAGTGCTCGCCGGATTGAGTCCACTGTTCGAGAAAGTCGTGCAGCTTCTCCAGCTCGATGAACAGGTGCGGCGCGGAACGAACTTCAGGCTTGGTGCCTGAGAGCGAACTGACCGGGTCGATCAAATCCGAGGGCGAATAGGTGCTGCCGCAACTGCTGCAGTTGTCACCGGGCTGATTCACCGCGCGACATTGCGGACAGGTTCCCCGAACAAACCGGTCGGCAAGGAAGGTGCCGGCCTGCACATCGTACAGCTGCTCGACGTCCTTGTTCTTCACGAGGCCTGCTTGGCGAATTGCGGCCCAGATTTGATTGCAGAGCGCGCGGTTCTCCGGACTGTGGGTACTCCCGTAATTGTCGAAGCTGACTCCAAACCCAGCGAAATCACGCTCGTGCTGCTGCTGCATCTCGGCGATCAGCTGCTCTTCCGTGCGGCCCTCTTGGCGAGCGCGAATCATGATTGCCGTGCCGTGGGTATCGTCAGCGCAGATGTAGATGCAGCGATTTCCACGGAGCCGCTGGAATCGGGCCCAAATGTCAGTCTGGATGTACTCCACCAAATGGCCCAAGTGAATTGGCCCATTAGCGTAAGGGAGTGCGGCGGTGACCAGAATGCGACGTTGAGCCATAATGTTGCGGAAGGTATGTGCGGTACGAGTAAAAATCTAGCGATCCGACGCAACGCAGCGGTCGCCGCGTGATTCGAAAAATTGTAAAGGCAAAGCCAATGAAGACACAGGCCACAACCAGCCCAGCGGCGATGGCTGCCTGGGCAATCAATCGGCCGGAGTTGATTGAAAGCCCGGGGCTGGTGATCAGCCGCGAAAACTTAGAGCACAATCTTGAGCAGATGGTTCAGATCGCCGTTGGCCCGGAATCGCTTCGGCCGCACGTTAAGACCCATAAAATGCGGGAGATCGTCCGGCTTTGGCTGCAGCGAGGCGTCGTCCGACACAAGTGCGCGACAATCGCCGAAGCTGAAATGCTCGCCTCTGAAGGCGTCGCCGACATTATGCTCGCATACCAATTGGTCGGTCCGAATATCTCGCGTTGGCTGGAACTCGTTGCCGCTTTTCCCAAAAGCCGCTTCTCGTCCTTGATCGATCATCCTCAAGCGGCAATGGATTTGGGAGAAGCCGCAGCCGCGCGGGGGCTGGAGCTCGATGTTCTGCTGGACCTCAATAGCGGAATGGACCGCACGGGTGTGGCTCTCAATAAAGCGGCGATTGAATTGTATGAGTTGATTGCCAGCACAGGTGGACTGCGCCCTGCGGGGCTGCACTGGTACGACGGCCATCATCGCCAACCGCACGCGGACGAGCGCCGCGCGATGGTCCTGCTCGGCTGGGAACAATGTCTCAGGTTTCGTGACAAGCTGCTGATGTCAGGTTTGCCTGTTCCCAAAATTGTCGCCGCCGGAACCGGTTCGTTTCCAATCCTGGCAGAGACGGGCGAGCCGTATCTGGAGCTGAGTCCGGGAACGACAGTCTTCTTCGATGCGGATTTGGCCGAGCGATTTCCGGAGATGCCATTTCGCTGTGCACTGGGGATCTTAACGCGAGTGATCAGCACGAATGGAGTCGATCGCTTGACGCTGGATGTTGGTCATAAGGCATGCGCCGCCGACCAACCGGCTGGAAAGCGACTCTGGTTTCCGGAGCTACCGGACGCAAAA
>JBJTQD010001044.1:0-2248 GCA_046075445.1 Planctomycetota bacterium | reverse complement strand
GTTGGCGAATGCTCACGCGGAGATTTTGGGGCTGCGGCTGTCGAAAAATTTTGGCAAGTCGCCGGCGCTGACGGCTGGCTTTCGAGCGGCCAGCTTCCCTTATGTCGTGATGATCGATGCTGACCTTCAGGATGTGCCGAGCGAGATCCCCAAGTTGCTTGCGGCCTTGAATGCGGGAATCGATTTGGTCAGTGGCTGGAAGCAGTCGCGACAGGATTCGTTCGGGAAGCGAATTGCGTCAAAGGGCTTTAATGGCCTGGTGAATTTGACTAGCGGGCTGAAATTACACGACCACAATTGCGGACTTAAGGCGATGCGGCGCGAGGTCGCGCGACAATTGCCGCTACGGGGTGGGATGCATCGTTTCATGACGGTCTCTGCCCGCAAATTGGGCTTTCGAGTTGGTGAAGTTCCCGTGCGGCATCGACGCCGTGAGCATGGCCGCTCGAAATATGGCTGGCGACGTTTCCCCGAAGGACTGGTTGACCTCGGGCGAGTGACGCTTTCGTGGCGCAAGTTGCTCGAGCAGGCTGGCAGCGACTCGGAGTTGTATGAAATCGGGGCGACTGTTGGGAAAAAGCAGACGGCTTGAGTCAGCTTGAGTTGCCACGCGACTCGCCCGCAGTGGAACGTTAATTCGGCACCTGACTCGGCTCGAAGGTTCAAACTACAATAAAGCGATACCGATTTCTCCTTCAGATTGAGCCGATTGGATGAGCCGTCCCGCTGACGAACACTACTGTGCTGTCGAGACCGGCGCCCTGTGCGCTCGCAAGCACTGGTCGATCTATTGGATTTTGATTGTCGTCGCCTTGAGCGTCGCTGGTGGCCGGGTTCTGACGATTCGGAATCCGGACACGCGAGGGGATTCGCCTTTTTTCAGTGCGAACGACCGGAGCCGTTGGTGCACGGTTCACGCTCTGGTCGATTATGGGACTTACGAAATCGATCAGGTGATCAGCCGCAAGTCGGAAATTCACTGGGACACGATCGATAAAGTGCAGCACGTCGGGAAAGATGGCAAGTTGCATTTCTACAGCAGCAAGCCGCCGCTGTTGCCGACGCTGATGGCGGGTAAGTATTGGTTGCTGCAGAAGCTGACTGGCTGGCGAATCGACCGCGAGCCGCTCGCGGTTGTCCGGACGCTGTTGCTGATTGAGAACGTGCTGCTGTTCGGATTGATGCTGTGGTTGATCGCGGCTTTGCTGGAGCGACTGTTCGTCGCCGACTGGACGCGTTATTTTGTGATCGCTGCGGCCGCATTCGGGACGTTTCTGACAACCTTTCTGGTCACGTTCAACAATCACCTGCCCGCGGCCGTCGCCACGATGCTGGCGATTTACTGCTTCGATCGGATTTTGAATCGAAATGCCCAACCGGGCCGCAAGCCTGAGGGCGAGGCGGGGTGGGGCTGGTATGCGACCGCAGGGTTGGCTTGCGGGACCGCAGCGGCGTGCGACTTGCCAGCGCTGGCGCTCGTGGGACTGGGTGGCTTGGTCTGCCTGACTCGGTCGTTCGGCCTGACGGCACTGGGCTACGTACCGGGCTTCGCCTTGGTAGCCGGCGCGTTTGCGGTGACCGGATACCTTGCTCATGGGACTTGGGAGATCGCTTACTCGCACCGCAGTGACGGGCCAGTGATCGCTCGAGTCAGCGGCGATCATGCTGAGGCACTTGACGCTGGAGAGCTTCCCGAGCCGTTCATCAAAGAGCTGAAGAACTCTGACTTGGCGACGCTCTGGGCCGAGATGAAGTTACCCCGGGTGGAGATTGGCAGCTGGATGGGCCAACCAGAAACAATTGAAGGCCGGTGGGTGGTCCGCGATGAGCTGGGGCCAAACCAGTTCGTCGTGCTGCGGCCGGCGGAGAGCCTTTACGAGATTCGCCGCTGGAACAACTGGTACGACTACCCCGGGAGTTATTGGTCAAGCGAGAACACTCGCCGCTCGGAGATCGATTACGGCGAGCCTTCGCAGATCGAGTACGCATTTCACTCACTCTTTGGACACCATGGAATCTTTTCACTTACTCCGCTCTGGATTTTCAGCGCGGCGGGGCTGTTTGGCTTACTGCTGACGAAGATTTATCGGCTCCGCTGGTTAGGGGCGATCGGGCTGATACTGTCGGTCGTCGTTTTCGCTTTCTATCTGACGCGAGAAACGCATGACCGGAATTATGGAGGGATGACCAGCGGACTGCGGTGGACCTTTTGGTTGATTCCGTTCTGGCTGGTGGCCTTGGTGCCAGT
>JBJTQD010001043.1:0-4219 GCA_046075445.1 Planctomycetota bacterium | reverse complement strand
GGGGTCGGGAGACCCGCGTTGAGCGCGAAATGTTAATTCCGCATTCCGCCCTGCCCCGATTCGTTCACGCTTCCCTTAATTTCTGGGCCGTTTTGTCGCCACTTTCCAAGGTTTCGTCGACGCTGTAAGTTGACGGACAACATCATTCCAACATGTCAAAAACGAGGTGAGCAGATACGATGTCGACCGAAAGCAAATGCCCGGTAATGGGCGCGATGCGGCATACTCAGGCCGGAGCTCTTTCCAATCGTTACTGGTGGCCGACGCAACTGAATTTGCAAATCCTCCATCAACATTCACCGCTTTCGAGTCCGATGGATTCCGGATTCGATTATGCGACGGAGTTTAAGAAACTCGATTTGGCTGCGGTCAAAAAGGACCTCGAGATCGCGCTGACGACTTCTCAGGATTGGTGGCCGGCCGACTACGGACATTACGGTCCGCTGATCATTCGGATGGCTTGGCACAGCGCAGGCACTTACCGCATTGCCGATGGTCGCGGTGGGGCTTGTTCCGGCACGCTGCGGTTTGCTCCGCTAAACAGTTGGCCGGACAATGCCAACCTCGATAAGGCTCGTCGACTGCTATGGCCGGTTAAGCAAAAGTACGGTCGCAGTATCTCCTGGGCCGACTTGATGATCCTCGCAGGCAATGTGGCGCTGGAGTCGATGGGTTTTGAGACGTTCGGCTTCGCTGGCGGTCGCGACGACATTTGGGAACCAGAAGGAGACATTTACTGGGGCCCAGAGAGCGAATGGCTGGGCGACCAGCGTTACACGGGCGACCGCGAGCTGGCCAATCCGCTCGGGGCGGTGCAGATGGGTTTGATCTACGTCAATCCGGAAGGCCCCAACGGAAAGCCAGACCCGCTGGCAGCGGCTCACGACATTCGCGAGACGTTTGCTCGGATGGCAATGAATGATGAAGAGACTGTAGCTCTAATCGCCGGCGGTCACACCTTTGGCAAGGCTCACGGTGCGGCGGAGGCAAGCAAGTACGTTGGGCCCGAGCCCGAGGGAGCGAGCATCGAAGAGCAAGGGCTTGGCTGGAAGAACTCCTTCGGCAGCGGCAACGGTGCAGCGACGATCACCAGCGGTCTGGAAGGAGCTTGGACCATGAATCCGATTCGCTGGGACAACAACTACTTTGAGAACCTGTTCGGCTACGAATGGGAACTGACCAAGGGTTCGGGCGGAGCTCAGCAGTGGACGCCGAAGGAATCTGCTGCTCAGGGTTCGGTCCCTGATGCTCATGACTCGAGCAAGCGACACGCTCCGATGATGTTCACTACGGACATGGCGTTGCGAATGGATCCGGCTTACGAAAAGATTTCACGCCGCTTCTATGAAAACCCCAATCAATTTGCCGAAGCGTTCGCCAAGGCTTGGTACAAATTGACTCACCGCGACATGGGCCCGGTCTCGCGACTGCTCGGTCCGGAAGTTCCACCGGCCCAGCTTTGGCAAGATCCGGTTCCGGCAGTTGAACATGAATTGATCGGTGCGACTGAGATTGCGACGCTGAAGGCAAAGCTGCTCGCTTCGGGGCTGTCGATTTCCCAGCTGGTTTACACGGCTTGGTCGTCGGCTTCGACATTCCGTGGCAGCGACAAGCGTGGCGGCGCGAATGGGGCTCGGATTCGTCTGACGCCGCAGAAGGACTGGGAAGTCAACCAACCGGCGGAGTTGGCCAAGATTCTGACGACGCTCGAAAAGGTTCGCAGCGAGTTCAATGCGTCGCAAACCGGCAAGAAGCGAATTTCGCTGGCCGACCTGATCGTGCTAGGCGGCTGTGCAGCGGTCGAAGCCGCGGCGAAGCAGGCAGGTCAGACGGTTGAAGTTCCGTTTGCACCGGGTCGAACCGATGCGACTCAGGAAATGACCGATGTTGACTCATTTGCAGTGCTGGAGCCGAAGGCCGATGGCTTCCGCAATTACATCCGCAAGGACCAGACGATTCCTTCGGAAGAGTTACTGATCGACAAGGCTCAGCTCCTTACACTGACCGCGCCCGAGATGACGGTGCTCGTCGGTGGCTTGCGCGTGCTGAATGCCAACTACAGCAAATCGCAACTCGGCGTTTTCACGAGCCGTCCCGAGACCTTGAGCAACGACTTCTTCACCAATTTGCTGGACATGGGAATTGAGTGGAAGAAATCGCCGCAGTGCGAGCACTTCTTCGAGGGACGCAGTCGCACTAGCGGCGAAGTGAAATGGAAAGCGACTGCGGTTGACCTGATTTTCGGGTCGAACTCGCAATTGCGGGCACTCTGCGAGGTTTACGCTTCGAGCGACGCCACCGGCAAGTTCGTTCGCGACTTCGTGGCGGCTTGGAACAAGGTGATGAATCTCGACCGGTTCGACTTGGTCTAGAGCCAGCTGACTTTGGCCAATTGAGTTACTGCAGAGGCCCTCGGTTTGAGGGCCTCTTTTTTTGAACGTCAACAACAAATTTCCGGCGACCTTGTTCGGCCGTTTCGCCTCAAACCCAGCCAACCATAATGGTATGCCTCCCGGTTTTCCAAAAAGTTTGTGGGGCTTAAAATTTCACTGCTTACGACTCCGGTTTTGAATATTGCAAACTCTGTCTTTAACCTCTGGAATCACCACCCATGTCGGCTCTCCCCACACTCGATTTCATCCTGCGAAACTACAAGAACTTCAACGCCCGCGTGACCCGCGATGCCCTGCTGGCTTATTGGAACCATCTCAGGCTGGTGGCAAGATGTTTTGGACGTTGGCCGGAGCGATGTCTTCAGCTCAACTGGGGATCACGCTTGCACCGGCGATTCGCGAGGGGCTGATTCATGGCATCTCCTGCACAGGGGCCAATCTGGAAGAGTCGCTGTTCCGGCTTGTTGCTCACGACAGCTACAAGGACTTTCCCGAGTACCGGTATTTCACCAAGTCCGACGACACCAAGATTCTCAAGGACCGGATGCGACGGGTGACCGACACGAGCATTCCCGAGGATGAAGCATTCCGCGCGGTAGAAAAGTTTATCGTTCCGATGTGGGAGACGGCTTCAAAGAATGGAGCCCGCCATTTCTGGCATGAGTACTTCTATCAATTGGTGCAGAAGCTTCCCGCGAAGCTGCACGAGGGTGCGGCTGACGAATCGTGGCTACTCGCTGCGGCCAAGGCGAATCTACCGATGGTTGTCCCGGGCTACGAAGACTCGACGTTTGGAAACATTTTCGCTTCGCATGTAAAGTTCGAAGACTGCTCAGCCTCGATTGCCAAGTCGGGGATCGAGTACATGGTCAACTTCTACGAGCAGTACCAGGAGATGTCGGCGGGTGCGGGAGTCGGCTTCTTCCAAATCGGCGGCGGCATCGCGGGCGATTTTCCGATCTGCGTCGTTCCCTCAATCAAGTACGACCTCGGCAAGAAGGCGAAACCCTGGGCATATTTCTGTCAGATCTCTGACTCGACGACCTCATACGGTTCGTACTCAGGCGCAACGCCCAACGAGAAAATCACTTGGGACAAGCTGACCGAAAAGACGCCGATGTTCGTAATCGAGTCAGACGCAACCATCGTCGCGCCGCTGATGCTTACGGCACTGCTCGAATGCCAGCGGACCCCGAAGGAAGCGAACAAGCTGATCGCCAAGGCGATTAAGTAGGGGGGTAGTTGTCAGCTGTTAGTTGTTAGTCGGAATGCGGAATGCTTGCGATTGAGCCACGCTCGGCGCAGGTCTCCCGCGTTCGACACAGGTCTCCCGCACTCGGCGCAGGTCTCCCGCGCTCGGCGCAGGTCTCCCGACCTCGCCGCGCTCGGCGCAGGTCTCCCGACCTCGCCGAGAGCGCAAGTGCGGATCGCCCCTTGCCTTCTTCCGTCCCACAAGTCCCAAGTGTCCCAAAAGTCCCAAAAACTTCTGGCGACAACCAACCATCCGTGTGCTGCAAGCAAAAATGGCGGAAGCGCATGGGAATCGAATCCACCAGCCCCATGTTTTCCATGCGGCTCGACGGTTTTGAAGACCGCGCCGGGCACCAGCCCTAGTTCCGCTTCCGAAATGATTGCTTGGGATCCTTTTTATAGCACCCCTTTGGCCGCGAGGCCATTGCCGAACTTCCGACAGCTGGAATCGTTTTCTCTGCGGCTTCTTCGAGAAATTCGCCGAATAAGCGTTAACAACGCGGCCGCTTTCCCATCGTCAAAGCCGGCTTGTTGCGGCATAATGGGAGAAGCCCGGGTTGATTGTTTGGCTGACC
>JBJTQD010001042.1:0-1974 GCA_046075445.1 Planctomycetota bacterium | reverse complement strand
GCAGCAGCACCGCCGCGGTTGTTGCAAACAGATAATCCTGCCCTTTGCCACTGGCGAGAAAATGATCGACCGCACTGGTCGCTTCCGCCGGCACCACTGCTTGGTCAACATAGGAAAACGATTGGCGCAGCTGCGACTCGATCCGCAAAACTCGCTCCCCATCAGTCCAACAACCTTCGGTCCAGCGCTCGGCCAGCTCTCGCCAAGCCGGATTGCGTCCCTCGGGCAAACGCAAGTTCCCCCCCAGTTGAGAAAGGGACGACAAACGGTCCGCTCGGCCTAATTCCCAGGCATTGACCTGCTGACTGAGCAGCGAAAACGTAGTCAACACAGGAATCCGCTCGCGATTGGGCATGAAGAGTACATCGTCGTCACTCATGCCAAAGAATTCCAACTTGTCAACCAGCGGCACGTACCAGCTCTGCAGCGCGGCGGGCGCAGGAACTCGGGTTGAGTCGAGATTGATGATCTGAGCTTCGTGTTGACGCAGCCCGTTGAAGTAAGGCGCGGCAGGAATTCCTTGCAGTTCGATCCAAGTCTTGTCACCTCGGATGGCGGGACTCAGAACACGAACCGCAGGTTGGACAACTTCAGCCGACGAAAACGACTCCCGTTCTGGCTTGGTCCAATTCAAACCATCAAATCCGGAAAAAGTCTCCAGCCGCAAATGCAGTGGAACTTGGCCTTTGACAAAGATCAGCGCCGTCGAGTTTCGCTCTGTAAGATCGACTTTTCGCGAGCGCCCTTGCCGCTGGAGCTTGAACTCGCGACTGGCCGTTCGCTCCATCAGACGTTCGTGCGCATGCTCCGATTGATTATCACCCGTCACATCGATGCGGCGCTCGTTGCGATTGGAAGGCTTGCCGTAGGCCTCGCTGATCATGTCGTACAAACATGGCTGCTGTGACGAAAGGTAGACGTTGGTGTCGACCGGGCCAACGGTATCGGCACGATCGCGGGCTCCCGTCAAGATCTCTCCATTCCCCACGCCACCCTGAGCGTACTCGTCACCCCAGCGCTCTCCACCGGTGGTGGGCATGAAACCATTGAGTACCACCAGAGCTCGCTGCGGCGCGACCAGACTGACCAAGAGGAGCAGCAAGCTCAACCCGCAAACGACCGGCAGCAGTACCTTGGCTCGGGCCGGCATCTGGCTGATGGTCCGCGTCGCCAATTGCGCCTGCAGCCGACCCCAGTAATTTCCCATCAGCCACCAGAGCACGGTCAGCGTGTAAATGGCCATCAGCAGCATGATGATCGGCGCTGGAAACGCAAAACTAACGAACAGCAATTGAAAGCTGCTCAAAAGCACTGAAGTCCCGGCGGCGACACGTGTCTGGGCAACCAACCCCATTCCTAGAGAGGCGACCTGCAAACAGCAGAGGGCAACGACCTCCCAGGGGTCGCCCAGCCCGAAGCAGCGCTGAGCGAACTGTTCGGCAATCGGCAAGCACGCCAGTGCCGCGATCATCCAAGCCGTGGCCGGTTGCAGACCGAGCATCAGCGTTGCCCGCGATTCTGGCGGCAACAGCCGCTGACGCTCCCAGAGTCTCTTATCCAGCCAATGCAAGCCGGCGAACAGCCCGGCGAGAATCAGCCAGTCGATCCAAACCAGCAGGGGATAGAGCTGCGCGTTGTGCCGCAAAGCGGTCGTTCCCATGGCCGCCAAAACTGCGAGAAACAAAGTCAGTGCGAACTGATCGTTCTCATGCCGCATGGGTATTCTCTCCCAGCGAAATCCAGTGCGGGGAAACATGCTGGGCGAGCTGATCAACCGACACGCTCAGCAACACGCGTTGACGCGCCCCAGAGCGGTGCAGACCAACCAGCCCGTTCTCTTCCACAGGCTCCGCATTGCGGGCGGAGCCATTTTGGACCAATACAATTCGCTCGTCAGTCAAGCTGCCGCTTTGGGCCATCCGGACCGCGAATTGCTCAGGCGTTGCAACCAGCAGCCGCAAGCTTGAGGCTCCC
>JBJTQD010001041.1:0-2780 GCA_046075445.1 Planctomycetota bacterium | reverse complement strand
GCTCTGGCCAATGTGAATGAGCAGCTCGGCAAGTTCGACTTGGCTCTGAAACATTATCAGGAATATCAAGCCGCTGCGGCGAAAGAGACGACACCGCCGGCTGATTTGACAGAAGTTCGGCTGCGCGCGGGCGAGACGCTTTGGCAACTGGCGCTTGGGGCGCAAAATAAAGGCGACCAAGCCGAATACCAGCGGCTGACTGCTGAGGCGCAGCGGGAGCTGGAGACTGTGCTCAAGGAGCAAGCGTTTCCGTTTCGCGATGAAGCGCTGTTTCGTTACGGTTTGATCCGCAGCCAAGTCGGCGACCATCCCGCGGCAGCGAAGGCCTTTTTCGATGTCGCCAGTATGCCGAACTCGCCGCGAGCCACGCAGGCGACGCTGTTTACCGGCCGCGAATTGCTCGCCGCCAAGTCGTACGCTGAGGCTGAGAAGTGGTTTGAAGAGGCTGTGAAAGCCAAAGGCAAATACTCGGCCGAAGCAGCCCACTGGTTAGTCCAAACGCGGTTGCTGGGCGGAAAGCCACTGGAGGCATATCAAGCCGCCGAGACGCTTATGCCAGTGACCAGCGGAACGCCTTGGGAATTGGAGCTACTGGCTGGCCGAGCCGAGGCAGCTTGGCAGCAGCAAGCCGATGCGGAACTACGCAAGCGAACTCCCGAACTGTTTTTGGCGGTGGCTGAAAAGGGAGCTGGCAGTCGCTCGGGCCAATCGGCACTCTACAACGCAGCCTTCGCGCGATTGGAGCTGCGCGAGCTCGACGGTGCGATTGCGCTGTGCGAACGCTTTGAGAAGGAATTTGCACAAAGCGAATTCCTGCCCGATGTCCTTGAGGTGCACGCCGATGCGCTGCTCGGCAAGGAGCAGATCGCGGCGGCGATTCCGCTGCTTGATCGCGTGATCAAGGAATATCCAGCCAACAGCAAACATGCGGCTTGGCAGGTTCGTCGCGGACTGGCTGCCTACCTGGCGGGTGATTTCGCTGGGGCTGGTAAGTCACTCGAGACCCTTGCGCCGACGTTGGGTGATCCGCTGCTTTCGGCGGAGGCTTGGCACTGGGTTGGTGCGAGTCGTTTGCAGCAGAAGCAACTCGATGCGGCGGTGGCGGCGTTTGATAAGTCGCGGGCTGCGAGCGGGTCATGGCGCCGGGCGGCCGAGACGCTGTCGCTGTTGGCTCAGGCTCAGGCGTCGCGCGGTGATGCCAAGGCAGCGGAGCAGACGCTGGCTGAACTGAAGCAAAAGTTTCCCGAACATCGCTCGGCTGCGGATGCGGAGTTGCGGTTGGCCAAGCAGGCCTTTGCCGCGGGCGAGTTTGCTCGCGCGCTAGAAATTTACAACCGTTTGCTGCCGGTTCCCTCCCCCGAGATTTCGCCGCACGCACTTTATGACAGCGCGTGGTGTTTGACTAAACTCGCACCGGCTGGTGAAACCGAGAGCCGGCTGAACGAAGCCCGGTCGCGGTTCGCTAAAGTCTACGCGGACTATCCCAAACACGAATTAGCGCCGCTGGCGCTGTTGGGAGTAGCGGCGGTCGAGCGACAAGCGGGACGGCCGGTTGAAGCGTTGGCGGCGCTCGACCAATTCCTGCAAGGCAATGCAGAGCATCCGCGCGTGGTTGATGCGCGATACGAACGCGGCTTGGTGCTTGGCGACCTGAGACGCTGGAGCGATGCCGTGACGGCTTGGCAGGAACTGGCTGCGGTTCCGGCTGCGAAAGCGTTGGGTGACCGAATCGCTTACGAGCTTGCTTGGGCGCTGCGTGAAAGCGGCAATCTCGATGCGTCGAATCAAGAGTTCGAACGGATTGCGCGCGATTATCCTCAAAGTCCGATTGCTGCGGACGCCTTCTTCCAACTCGGTGAGCGCGATTACGCGGCAAGCAAGTTTGCCGAAGCGGCTAGCTGGTATGAAAAGTGCCTCGCCGGAACCCCGGCGACGTCGCTCGGTGAGCGTGCGCTTTACAAACTCGGGTTTACGCAGTTCCGCACGAAAGATTTCACGCGTTCGCTGGCCACCTTCCAGCGGCAAGTCAAGGATTTCCCGCAGGGAGAATTGCACGCCGATGGCATGTTCATGGTTGGCGAGTCACTGTTTGAAGCCAAGCAGTACGACTCGGCGCTGTCGGCTTATCGCGCGGCCAAACCACTGCTGGAGACGAGCAATCGGGTCAAGCCCGAGAATCGCTGGTTGACGCTGCTGCATGCGGCCCAGTCGGCCAACAAGCAGAAGGACTACGCGGCGGCAGTCGAATTGGCGAAGGAGTTGGCCGATGATGCGCAGGCGGACGCGGGACTGCGACTCGATGCTTCGCTGGAACTTGGCAACGCTTATCAGCAGCTAGGTCAAATCGAGCCGGCCGTCGAAGCCTGGACAAAGGCTTCGGCCAGTGTCGACAAGACTGGTGCACGAGCGACCTGCATGCTCGGCGAGACGTTGTTCAGTCAAAAGAAATTTGATGACGCGACTCGGCAGTTCAAGCAGGTGATTTATGGCTACGGCGGTGAGGCAGCCGATGCGGAGATCGACCCGTGGCAAGCGTTTGCGGCGTACGAGCTGGCCCGCTGCAGCTTTGTCCAAGTCGCCTCGGCCGCGACACCCGAGCTGAAGCAAAAGTTGATTGCCGAATCGAGCAAGTGGTTTGAGTACTTGCTGGCGAAGTTCCCCAATGACCGCTTGGCTGGAGACGCGCAGAAAGAGCTGGAGAAGCTGAAGAAACTGCAGGGTAAGTAGAGAATTGCAGGAGTTTTTTCGCAGCGCGAGGTGGGTGCGCCAACGCGGTGAAG
>JBJTQD010001040.1:0-1728 GCA_046075445.1 Planctomycetota bacterium | reverse complement strand
AAAGAGCGAGCGGTCACTGCCGACCTGATTCCGTCCTACCCGGAATTCGTCGCAATTGACGGCAACAACGGCGTCGGCGAGGTTGTTCTCTGTCAACAACTGGAAGTCTCGCCGGCCGCCGATAGTGGTTCGTTTGGTTGGTCAAGCGGTGCGAAAAGCTCCTCGGCTCAAACGACCGACATCGGTCCGACGGGCTGTGCGACCTGCCAAGGCACCTGCACCTGCGGAGGAGACGCAGCCAAATGGATGCTGGGAGTCGACCGCACGACGTGGCAGCGGATTCATGCCGAGCCGCAATGGTCTGACCAGCAATTAGTGCCTTGGGAATCGTATGCTTACGGCGAGTACATCGGTCCCTATCGAACACCGCACGTCTCGGAATACCGCCTGCGAATCCGCGACCAAATTGATTTCACCTACACGCTGACACGCGAGCATCTGAGTCAACCTTATCAGATTTACGCGGGAGACACCCTGCAGTTATTCTCTGGCGCAGACCCGACGCTTAACCAAAAGGATATCGTCGTTCTTTCCGATGGAACCATCTCGCTGCCGCTCGTCGGTCGCGTGAGAGCTTCTGGAAAAACAGTCGAGCAACTGGGAGAGGAACTGAATGAGCTTTACTCCCAGTTCGTCAAGATGCCGGCGATTATCGTGCAAGTCACCAAAGGCGATACTCCGGCAAACGACTTGATCAACGCCGTGATTGCCCGAGTTGGTTTGGGGGGTCAGCAATTCCAGGTTGAGATCGCGCCGGACGGAACAGTCGCCCTGCCGCTGCTGGGACAGGTCCCAGCAATCGGGCTGACGCTTCGGGAATTGGGACGAGAAGTGAATACGCGTTACGCTACGAGCATTCGCGGATTGAATGTCACACCTGTCCTTCGCAACCGCGCTCCGCGCAGCGTCTTCGTCCTCGGCGAAGTCATCCGACCGGGTCGAATTCAAATCGACGGACCGACGACCGTGATGCAGGCGATCGCGATGGCTGAAGGCTGGAGACGCGGTTCCAATCTCCGGCAAATCGTCGTCTTCCGTCGCGATCAGGATTGGCGGCTAATGGCCACGCGCATCGATCTGCAAGGAGCGATGCTCGGGAAAAGCCCCTACCCTTCGGATGAAATCTGGCTGCGCGACTCAGACATCGTGCTGGTCCCAAAAACGCCGATCCTTCGGGCTTCCGAGGCTGTCGATCTTTATATGACCCGGACCTTGTATTCGATCTTCCCGCAACAAGGCGTGGTCTTCAATTTCGACAACTTCCAAACCTTCTAAAGCCGACAATTATTGCTTCGGAGCAGGGAGTAGAACCAAAGCGTTTTCTGCCAAGCTGACTTCGCCTTCTTTGCCATTTAGCTTGTAGCGAACTCGCAATTGCTTGGGCACACCCGGAGCCGGATCGCCACCGAAGCTTTGGTTGTAATTGGGCGACGGCAGGCTGACCCAAGGCAACTGCCCTGTGTACTTCTGCAGCACTGTGGTCACATCTTGCCAGTTATCGCCCGCACCATACTTGGCCTCGAGGATTTCCAGTTCGACAGACTTGCTGCCGAAAACGCTTTTCAAACGATCGAGGTCAATCCCCTCCCCTCCCAGCTTCTGGGCAATCGCAGCGGCTACCTCCGTAGCCTCGGTCGTTAAATCGCCGGCTTCGGCCAGTTCGGTTGCGAGCAGAAACGCGTCCGGGCTCGGATGAAGCTTCAGCACATCGAGCACCAACTTTCGGTC
>JBJTQD010001039.1:0-2683 GCA_046075445.1 Planctomycetota bacterium | reverse complement strand
CGATCCCACCATAAACGCACATCGACGCGAGTCGAATCAAAGTCAAGTTCCTTCAGGCCCCGATAAATTGCCGTCCGGAAGTCCTCTTCACTCCAGCCTTGCACATCGGATTGGTTGAACTTTATCGGGAAGCGAACCTTGTTCGGTCGGACCCGTTCGCCGTCCGGATCATCCATCCGCGGTGAGCGGGACTTGAAGTGGTTCGGCAGCCGCCGTTTCCGCAACGGCTCCGTCCCCGTGACCCCCTTGGTTTCCTGCAGAATCTTTCTCCATTCGGGCACCTCAAAGGAGTACTGCACGTAGGCCTGAAAGGTCACATCACCCAGCAGGAACGTCAGCGGTCGACCGAGCAGGAAGTGCCGGTACGGCGGCGTTCGGATGTCGGCCGGCGAGAGCATGGGTTGAACCATGTACTGCGGCGTCTGTCCCGAAGCAGCCGGCAAACTGACCGTCTGACTGCCACTGGCTCGCGAGAAATACTCAGCGTCCTCGGGGCTGCATCCGGGGAGCACGATCTGGTTGGCAAACGCCTCGAGAATCGCCGCACCGGAATGCGGATAGGACTGGAGCAGCGCGGCAATCGACTGACTTCCCGCTACCAATCCGACCTTGCGCGAGCGAAGCGTCAACAGCCGCTCGACCGAAAACACCGGACCAAGCGATGGCATGTCATCGATAAACAGTGTCGCTGGGATCGCTTCGCAGCCACGCCGCTGGGCAGTCTTGATCAACTGGTCAACCACCGTTCGCAGCAGCATCTGGACCAGCGGCAAGACCGTTTCCAGGGTCGCTTCGTTTACCTCGATGTGGAGGCAAACCGGCTCCTGGAACAACTTATCCAGCCGCAGCTCATCCAGCGACATCACTCGCTGCACGCTGTCCTGCTGGAACGCGACAAACGCACCCACGATCGTCGCCTCCGTGGTCTCGGCGTTCCAGGAACCGCCGGCGAGAAAGTCCCGCAGTTTCTCCGCGTTGACGCTCTTGATTCCCTCCAAGCCGCGACACATCGCTTTACGACCGCGAGTGAAGAAGCGGAACATCTCGGGAAAACTTCGATACCCGCCCTCGTAGAGCGCCAGCATCCCGGTTCGCAACATTTGCGTCCAGAATTCGGAATCGCCCGAACGAGGATTCCGCGAACTATCCGCCAACCGCCGGATGATATCGGGCGCCTCGTTCTTGCTCGCCCAACGAAGCGGGTTGAAGCCCTGACTGCGGCGGTCGTTGTCAAAGTTGACCACGAGACACTTTTTACCAACCTTGTCACACGCCGCTTTGATCGGCCCGTAATCAGAAGACTTCAGCGAAACCGAGATCACTGTCTGCTTCGGGTCCTGTAAGGCAGAGTGCCGAAGCAGGTCAATGACCCGCGTGTTCTTACCCGCTCCGGTCTTTCCCAGGACCAGCACGTGAGTGCTCCGGTCTTGGCACTGCAAAGTGAGTTGCCGACCGTAGTAGGGCACTCGATCCAGCGGTGATTGCCCGGAAGCGTTCAGCAGCGGCGTCACGCCCGGCAACCAAATCGACCCAGCTTCAACCAACTGACTGTACCGATCCAAGTCAGCCAACTCCGTGTGCCTCGCTCCCGAGACGTAACCAAAAGGGCTCGGCTTCGGGATATCCGTACCCTCGATCGAACGGAGCATCTCCATCAAGGTCGGATTGTAAAGCCAGTCTCCATCCTCACCATCGGGCAGCGGTTCGCTCGGAACTTTTCCCCCATCAACGCTTCCGCTCAACTCCGAGCACTTGGCATCCTCAGGCCCATCCTCGGGCGGGGAGTCATCGACTTTGAAGTCGAACAGAGCTCCCTGCTTATCCGAAAACTCGCTGCCTTGCTCCGCCTTGTTCCCAGAGGCGGGAGAAGCTTCGGACTTCACCGAATCCTCTCCTGCAGGCAACTTTCCATTGCCCTGTTCGGGCTGGTCGGATCTCGCCGACTCACCCGTCTTTTTTACTTCGTCCTTACGGACGCCGTCCGGCGAATCACCATGGTCCTCGCCCTCCGGATCAAACTCTCCCATAAACCCCAGTTCCGACATCAGCTCGTCCCCCAAAACAAACTTCCCTACCTCAGATACCCTCGCGAGTACCCTTGGCGAACCATCCCAAACTTCCCTGTCACAACACTGTTACGACAAAACCAACACACCGAAATGTCGTTTAAGTATATTTTTTAATTTACATGCGTTTGCTGCATGGTTATACGCAGCCAAATCTTCGATGAATTCCTGTTTCTGTAATCGAGACGCCTCACGTTGATTCAGGGTTCACCAATTACGGCACCCCAAAACAGATTGACGCGAACCGCGCAAACCAGCGGCTCCAACGTAAGGACAACCACGCCTCCCAGCGTTTTAGAATCCTAATTTCGGCGCGTACCTCGGGCCCTGCAGTTCCTATTGAAACGAGGCCCTGATACCCCGCCTTCCAGCCAAAGAATGACTGGCAAGAAGCTCCCCCCCCACTCAGCTCAACGAATCTCAATCCCACCGACAAGGCCCACACTTGCAAGTTGCATCTCGCAGCGACTCTCTGCCGTTGACAACAGTAGATTCACGCAAGTTGCTTGGATTGCGATTCGCAGCGATTTCGACTCCTCTGCGGCCACCCGACAACACTTACAGACTAACAATCATTTTGGTGATGTCCAGCGAATCATCCTTAACCCGCCCGCTTC
>JBJTQD010001038.1:0-1683 GCA_046075445.1 Planctomycetota bacterium | reverse complement strand
CACCGGTCAAGATCTGGCCAAGCCGGAACAAGCGGTCCGCTTTGCGACTTTTAATGCTTCACTCTACCGCGACGCCGCGGGCAAACTGCTGAAGGATCTCGAAGCCGGCAAGCATCCCGGGATTCGCAAGGTCGCGGAAATTGTTCAGCAGGTACGCCCTGACGTATTGCTGCTGAATGAGTTTGATTTCGACCCCAGCGGCAACGCCGTAAAACTGCTCAAAGAGAAGTATCTTGAGCAGTCGCAAAATGGCCAGACGCCGATCGAATACGAATACGTCTTTTCGGCTGAATCCAATACCGGAATCGATTCCGGATTCGACCTCAACCATGACGGAAAAACCGGATCGCCAGATGACGCGTTTGGCTTCGGCAAGCACCCCGGTCAATACGGAATGTTGGTCCTCTCGAAATACCCAATCGATGCCAAGGCCGTCCGTACCTTTCAAAAGTTTCTCTGGAAAGATCTCCCAGGAGCATTGCTCCCAATCGACCCGAAAACTTCGAAGCCTTGGTATGACGAACCAACGACCGCGGCTTTTCGACTCTCCTCCAAAAGCCACTGGGATGTGCCAATCACGGTCGGAGAAAAGACTGTCCACTTTCTCGTCTGCCATCCCACCCCGCCAGTCTTTGACGGTGCCGAAGACCGCAACGGCTTGCGGAATCACGACGAGATTCGCTTTTGGGCTGAATACATCTCAGGCAGCGAGTCCGTTTACGACGATGCCGGCAAAAAGGGTGGACTGAAACAAGATGACTCCTTTGTGATCGCCGGCGATCTCAACGCCGATCCCAACGATGGTGACAGTCGCGATCGGCCGACCGTCCGCCTCTTGGAACATCCGCTCGTTCAAGACCCGCAGCCAAAAAGCGCAGGCGGTGTCGAGCAAGCCGAAAAGCAAGCTCAGATGAACGCCAAACACAAAGGCGATCCCGCGCTCGACACGGGGGACTTCGGCGACAAGAACGTTGGCAACCTGCGGATTGATTACGTGCTTCCCAGCAAAAACCTGAAAGTCCTCGGCAGCGGAGTCTTCTGGCCCGCCGAGGATAAGCCGGAATTTAAACTCGTCGACTGCTCGGACCATCGACTTGTTTGGGTGGACGTAACCACTAATGGACGCTAATGGGGAGAAGCATGACGGAAGCGGAACCACTAACGGACACTAATTGAGGAAGTATTAGAAGAAGAGAGTGTGGGGGGGAAGAAGAGAAGGAAGCGTGTGAGACTTTGAAAGGGAGTGAAAGTAGAAGATTGAAAATTATGAAGCGAGAGTTGGGGGTGGGCTTTTGAAGATTGGCTGGATGATTGGGGCTTTTTGGTGCTTGCTGTTTGCGCATGGGTCGCTGTGCGCTCAAGCGGTGAATCAAGAAGGGCTGGCTGCGACGCGGGTTGATTTTGTGCGCGATGTATGGCCCATCCTTTCTCGGAACTGCCTCAGTTGTCACGGAAAAGAGGAACAGGAAAGCGGGTTTCGGCTCGATACGCGAGAGGCGGCGCTCACGAGCGGTGACGAGCATGGGCCTAACGTTGTCCCGGGGCAGGGGAGCGCCAGTAATTTGGTTCGCTTTGCCAGTGGCCAAGTCTCCGGGATGCAGATGCCGCTGGCAAAGCGAACCAAATTACTGGCGTTCCCCTGCCCCGGGACAACGTTAGGCCCATGCTCGTCACCGCTCGTGA
>JBJTQD010001037.1:0-3719 GCA_046075445.1 Planctomycetota bacterium | reverse complement strand
CGTAGGGCTTTGCTTGGAATAGTGCCCCAGTGGGTGCAACCGCCGCCGATTCGCTGGTAGCGTTCGACTACCAGCACTTTCTTTCCCCCTTTCGCCAACTGCATGGCGGCACCTTCGCCACCAGGACCAGAGCCAACCACGACCACGTCTACTTGCTTGTTCATTGCGTCAAATCCGTTGAGCGAAATCCTTTTAGGCTGTTTGCTTGCAGCAGTTGGCCCCAATTGAGTCTCCGAGGCGTTTAAAGTCGTCGCGTTCGGGCAGTTTCAACGACGGGCGGTTGTTCCATTTGAGAAGCAAGTGCGAGCGATTGCCTGATTTATTTCATCTCGCAGCCTAACTGCTTACTGATTTTCCACCCAAAATCGGGGGCTTCTTCGTTCAAGCACAAAGGTTCCCGGGAAAGGTTTTTCAAAACGAAACAATTTGGCCGTGTCGGGGTTATATCGATTGTATCGCCGGCGCAAAACTGGCGAAACAGGCTGGCTTTTTCAATTGATTTGAGATCTTCGACGAATAGAATGAAAAGTTGTCGGCTCCCGGCGTTCGCTAGCGGTTCGCGACTTCTCCTCGGCTTCATCCCCCCTGTCTCTTCAGTTTGACGGAGCATTCTCCATGCCTTCGGCTCCTGTGGTAACCGTTGTCACGAAATACCTGCTGCTGAATCAGCTGATTTCCGCTGCTGACCTGTTTACCGTTTCCGACCCTGATGGGGACACGATTACCCGTTATCGTTTTACCGATCTCTCGAGCGAACCGCTTTCCGGCTATTTCCAGCTGGATGGTGAACGGCGGGCTCAGGGTGCGTTGAGCGAAATCACTTCGGCCCAGCTTCCCTCGTTTGACTTTGTTGCCTCGAGCACGATCGGCTCGGAACGCATTCGAATTCAAGCTTATGACGGGGCACTTTGGAGCAATCCCGTTGAGCTGCAGGTGATTTACGTCCGGGAGAACACGACCAAGCCGATTGTCACCGCGTCCGCGTTGACCATGGTTGAGTCGGACTATGTGAACCTGAACAGCTTCATCACTGCGACCGACCCAGACGGTTGGCCGATTACGCTCTACTATCTCCGCGACCAGCAGACGACCGGTGGATACCTGCGTTTGGACAGCGAACTGATTCCGCAGGGAACTTACCGCTATTACACGCCGACCGAATTCAATCGGCTGCGTTATTACGCCGTCAGCCCGAACCAAGCCGAGCGAATTGAAGTTTACGCTTACGATGGTGTTAGCTGGAGCGACTACAAGTTTTCAACCATCACGACCCGGACCAACTTCTCGGCTCCGACGACCAGCTTCAGCTCGCGAAATGTGGCGGCTGGCTATGATTATCCGATCAACGACAGCTTGAATTGGTTCGACTCCGATGGGAATCAGCTCAAGGTTGTCGAGGTTTTCGAGTCGAATACCTCGCCATCAACAGGCACATTGGTTTACAACGGCGTGGTTTTGGCTCCGAACCGTTGGCATTCTATCCCTTACGAAAACATTGCCGGTCTGGTCTATCGCACTGGTGGCGTGGCGACCGAAGAAACGATCCAGTACCGAGTTTCGGATGGAAAGTTTACGAGCAACGTCAGCGACATCCGTTACGCGATCGCAACGCGACCGGAATTGACCTACGAACCGTATGTGGTCGAACCCGACTTGCAGGACATTCCGGCTCGTCAGTATTTCAGCAAGGGAGACACGGGCCCCGCTTACACTACTTATCAGATTCAAGATCTGAACGGCTCGACGACCGCCTCCGCTCGATTGATTCTCGATGGTCGCATTTTGAATGCGAATGTGGTGCATACATTGACCGCGGCCGAATTCAACCGCCTGATAATTCGAACCGCTCAATACCAAGACCGAGCAATCGACCCAATTCTTGTTCGAGCGAGGAACAGTTTCTCGTGGACCGACTGGGTCCGAACCGACCTGTACACCGAACCAGAAATCGACGACTTCCTGCGGAACAACAGTTTTTCGCCGACGCCCGATGCTGACCAGTTCAACGACTGGGGTGATTGGCTATTCATGAACGGTGAACGCTCGGATGTAATTACATTCAGCTTCATGCAGCAATTGCCGGGCTACGACCTCGGTAATGATGTGCCGGGCGATAACAACGACCAAATTCCTCCAAGCTTTTTGTGGGGCGATGGCGGTACCTTCAGCCGCTTCACTCCTGAAATGCGGACGGTTGCCCGGGGCATTCTCGCGGACGTCGACGGCTTTGTGAATTCAAGCTTCCTCGAAGTTCAAGATGACGAACCTGGGCCCGATCCAGAGAAGATGATCTACGGAGGGCAGGGCGGCGTGATTCGGATGGGCCTGTTCCGTGACGAACCACCAGAAGATGATCCCGACAACTTCGCACGGGTTGTGGTTTTCGGCCCCGATGATCCGGTTGCCAACGAAGCTGGTGGCGACTTGATGTTTAACACTTACTGGCTGGACCGGGACTTCCCAACTTGGACCACTCCGGGGGCATGGAGTAAAGATGGAGACCTGTACCTGGTTATGCTTTCCGCTATGGGCGCGGCACTGGGCTTGATTGATCCTGATAGCGTTCCACGCTTGCCCCAAGGCACAAACAATCAGGACAACACGATTTACGGTATTCGCCCCAGCACTTCTGGTGCGATTGCTGGTGACTACATGCTGTATGACGTGCATGCACTGCAATGGCTGTACAATCCGGACCCAGACCTGCGGGCGGATGACACGCTGTACAACTTCGATTTCTTCGGCCGAAAGACCGATATCCTCCGTTCGATTGTCGATGCCGGTGGCGTCGACACGATTTCAGCAGCTGGAATGGAAGCCTCCTTCCTCGACCTTGGTCCAGGTAACTTTTCGAGTCTTGGCGGTTTGACGGCGGCTTCCTCGGAAGTTCGCTTCTCGATTCCGCTGAAAGACACGCTGATTGAAAACCTGATCGGCTCGAATTTCGACGACACGCTCAACGGAAACTTCTTGGCTAACAAGATCGAAGGTGGCTCGGGTCGCGATACGATCACTGGCAAGGTCGGCAACGACTTGCTCATGGGTGGCGCTGGCAACGACCTCTACATCTATCGCCTCGGTGATGGCTTTGACACGATCAACGAAAACGCGGGCGCAGGTCGAGACACCCTTCGAGTCGACTCAGCGGGAACGCTGGACAGTTTCTCGCAAGACTTCTCGTTCCGCCGCGAAGGCAACGACTTGATTGTCGACTTGCGATTGGACAAGGCCGACTACGTCGAGGGCTCGATTCGAATCGTCAACCAGAAATGGGGCTCTTGGGGCGTGGAAATCTTCCGCTTCGGCCCCTTGGGCGGAACGATTCAGAATATCGACTTGACCAACGTCTACGCTCAGTCGACGACGGTCAGCCAGAACTTCAAGGTATTGACTACGACGTCAACCTTCGGCTTCTTGGTTGCTCCAGTCTAAGGCTGTTGGTTAACAATCGAAATTGAGAAACGCCCCTAGGGAAACCTTGGGGCGTTTTTTTGTTTGGAGCGGATTGAGGTGCTCGAGAGGGTTTGAATAGTTTGGGACGTTCGGGTAGCGCGGCGCCTGGTTCGAGAACGGACTTGCTTCCGGAGGCAGACGTTTTTAGCAAGTTGGAATCGGCCGATGACGTCACTTAGGGTTCCGCTTCAAACCGCCCGTGCCCCAAGGGGGCGACTTGCGGTTCGACCTTATTAAATTTTGGCGTTCTCTAACCCGGGGTGGCG
>JBJTQD010001036.1:0-2879 GCA_046075445.1 Planctomycetota bacterium | reverse complement strand
GTGGACCGAGTGAGAGCAGGTTGAGCTCTTCGCTGTAGATGCAGGCCACACTTTCGGTTGGTGAGATTAGGAGCTGCACTGGACGGCTCCTTTAGCGAGGACGCCGCTGGATGTTGCGGCGAGGACGCTCGACCAGCAGCTGGTCAAGGTCTGCCTGCACGGCGGCCATCTGTGTGGTGACTTGCTGGCGAAGTGAACTGCTGTCGCGGAGCCGCTGCGGCTCCAGGCCGCGGACGACGCGCTGGGCACTGGCGACCAGCTCATCGAGCTCGGGATTACTGCGGACGTTCAGCTGACGAAATCGCTCGAAAAATTCGGTCAGGTTGCTGATGGCCGAATCGCGGAAGACTTTTGGTTTACCGTCATCGGTACCCGCAAGCCGCTCGGTCAGATGCTCGACCAGCCGCGCCAGTTCCTCGAGGAACGCTTGCTCGGCCAGCTGCACCGCTTCATCAAACCGAGACTGCATCCGCTGGCATTGCTGCTGGTAAAGCTGCGGGCTAAGCTGCTGCAGGTAGGGCGGCGGCTCGACACTCGGGAAGTCGTGTTCGTTGAGCCACGAAAGGAACGTACCGAACATCCGCGAAGCGACACCCGAGTCGCCCGTGCCGCCGACACCCAAGAAAGCCTTTTCGATTTCGTCGATCATCGCGAAGCGGGGACTCATTGCATCGATGCCATGCAGTGCCTGCCGAGTCCGCTCCTCTGATTGGCCGACGAGCGAGCCCATCAGCGAGCCGACATCAAGTTGCAGCACTGTTCGGCGACTTTTGGCGAAAGGTAGATTGAGAAGGCCTCAATCTGAGCGGGCTCTTTTCGAACTTTTCTTTGCCAACTCTCCTGCTTCTTATTCCGCCTATCTGGCTGAGGGCGTGCCGTTGGCTGAAAATGGGGGATTGGTTCGGTAGGGGCAAGCACTGCAGCGACGGTCTCGAAATGTTTTTCATCGGAATCGACTTGTCGGGACCATCGAACCATGCGGATACCGCAATGGTTTGGGCGAAGAGAGTCGATGGAAAGCGGCTAGTGTTGGATGGTGTTTTGGTGGACGCCTCCGATCTCGCGATCCTTGAGCGGATCGAGGTGCTTGGTCGCCAGGCTGAATGCGTTATCGGTATCGATGCGCCTCTCTCCTACAATGATGGCGGTGGATTTCGTCCAGCGGACGCGGAGTTACAGCGGCGGATTACGGCGATCGGAATGAAGCGGAGTTCGATCATGCCGCCGACGCTGACCAACATGAGTTACTTGACTCTTCGCGGAATGGGACTCTCTCGGGCAATCTCGCTCTTGCAATGCCCACATGCGTTGCGTTCATTCGAGACCCATCCCGGCGCGGTCTTTGGGCTGCATGGCGCACCCTTGCCAGCCGTGCTCGATTACAAGAAGAACGTTGTCAGTCGATTGGAGTTGCTCGCTTGGCTGACAAGTCAGTCTTTCGATGGCCTTACTTCGGATTTGGCGAATTCATCTCACTTGGTCGCTGCCTGCGGAGCGATGTACGCAGCTTGGAAGTGGGCAAACCTCGCGTCGCAGTGGAGCTACCCTGCCCTGCCGCCTCAGCATCCGTTTGATTTTGCCTGTTGAATCGGGCTATGATCTTGGGAAAGGCGGGGGTGCCCTGATTCGCTATCCTGAGGTTCGAGGCCTGATGCGAAAATTGTCCGTGGTCGCGGCTCTAAAAGGAAATGACCCCCGTCCCCTTTTTCGGAACGGGTAAGCATGCGTTTGATTCACACGGCGGATTGGCATATTGGACGGATGCTGCATGATAAGCAGCGTTACGATGAGTTCGAGGCTTTTCTCGTGTGGCTGGCCGATGCAATTGAGTCGCTCCAGGCTGATGTGCTGATCGTCGCTGGGGATATTTTCGACACGGCTACCCCCAGCAATCGAGCTCAACAACTCTACTACGACTTCCTCAGGGCGGCTGGCCAGTCCCGGCTTCGGCATATTGTCATCGTGGGGGGCAATCATGACTCGCCGACCTTTTTGGATGCGCCGAGAGAACTCCTGAAGGTCTTCGACATTCACGTTGTCGGACAAGCTACGGAGAACCTCGCCGATGAGGTTCTCGTTCTCTATGACAAGGAGAGACAGCCTGAGCTTATCGTCTGCGCGGTTCCTTATTTGCGAGACCGCGATATTCGGACGGCGGAGGCGGGGGAGTCGATTGAAGACAAAGAGCTGAAACTCGTCGAGGGGACTCGAAAACATTATCGAGAGGTAACTCAACTCGCCGTGGAACGCCGGTTGGCTTTGAAAGCAGACATTCCGATCGTCGCTACCGGCCATTTGTATACAAATAGCGGGAAGGTCGGCGATGGGGTTCGAAGTCTCTATGTCGGTACGCTCGCCCATGTCGACGCGGGAGTCTTTCCCAGCGAGCTCGATTACGTCGCCCTCGGGCACCTGCACGTGCCGCAATCCGTTTTTGGCCAAGAACGGATTCGCTACAGTGGCTCGCCCATCCCGATGGGCTTTGGCGAGGCCGGTCAGGAAAAATCGATTTGCGTTGTCGACTTCCAGAAAGGAGGCACGTCGTTTGAGCGGCATCCGATTCCTGTCTTCCGGCGATTGGAGCAGATTCGTGGCGATTGGCCGACGATTGAAGCACGGCTCTGTGAATTATCCGCAACTGGAAAAGCCGCTTGGCTGGATGTGACTCACGAAGGAGCTGAAGTTCTAGGCAACTTTGTCGAGCGACTGGAGCAACTGACCAAAGACACGCAGCTCGAAGTCCTCTCCAAAAAGGACAATTCCCGATTGCTCAGAAACTCCCCTGCTCCACCGCCGATTGATTTAAAAGAACAAACTCCGGAGCAGCTCGTTGAGCTCTGCTTGTCAAAATCACAGGTGCCGATTGAACAGTGGCCTGA
>JBJTQD010001035.1:0-1415 GCA_046075445.1 Planctomycetota bacterium | reverse complement strand
GATTGATTGCGACTTCGTTCGCAATCGCGGAAGTCGAAATGCAATAAAAGAAATTGTTAATTAGAGAACGGTGGAGCGTAGGATGGCAGTGCGAGTTTGTCGCTGGGGCATTTTGAGTACGGCAACGATTGGCCGGAAGAATTGGTTGGCGATTCGCAATTCAGGCAACGGGACGGTTGCGGCGGTGGCAAGTCGCTCCCGCGGGAACGCGCAGCAGTTCATTCAAGACTGCGGAGGGAACTGGCCGATCAAGCCCGAGCCACGAGCTTATGGTAGCTACGCGGAATTGATTAACGACCCGGATGTGGATGCCGTTTACATTCCGCTGCCGACGGGGCTGAGGAAAGAGTGGGTGCTGCGCGCGGCCGAAGCGGGCAAGCATGTGCTGTGTGAAAAGCCTTGTGCGCCGAGCGCGGGGGACTTGCGCGATATGCTGGCTGCATGTGAGCAGAACAAGGTCCAATTCATGGACGGCGTGATGTACATGCACAGCAAGCGGATGGAAGAGCTGCGCAAGGCGATCGATGACGAGGCGGCGATGGGCGCGATTAAGCGAATCGCGACGCAGTTCAGTTTTTGCGCTCCTCCCGAATTCTTTTCGGACAACATTCGGAGCGATCACCGACTTGAACCGCAAGGTTGCCTCGGGGATTTGGGCTGGTACACGACACGGTTTGCCTTGTGGGTGATGGATTTCGAATTGCCCAAGCGAGTGATCGGGCGGATGCTGGCTGCCAGCACGCGTTCTTCGGCGGCGCATCCCGTGCCGACCGAATTTTCTGGCGAGCTGTTTTTCGACAACGGCGTGACTGCCTCGTTCTATAACAGCTTTCAGACGCACCATCAGCAGTGGGCTCAGATTAGCGGAACAAAGAGCCAACTGCGGGTTGCTGACTTTGTCTTGCCGTATTTCTCCAGCGCTGCCGGGTTTGAGCGGACGACATGCGAATTCAATCCGACCGGATTTGACTTCAACATGGAGCCGCAGCGGAAGTACTTTGAAGTTCAGGAGTTGAGCAACGGCGGGCGTAACTCGCCGGAGACGAATCTCTTCCGCACGTTTTCCAATCAGGTGCTTGCTGGCCGAGTCGACCCGTACTGGCCAAACATTTCCTTGAAGACTCAAGTTGTCCTCGACGCTTGCCTTGCCTCGGCGTTGAACAATGGCGAGCCGGTTGAAGTCGACCAGCGAGTCCCGTCTTTGGTCTAGCTTTTTTGGCGAATCGCTGACTCAAACAGCCCCCGAGTCTTCCGAGTTTGCCCAAAAACAGCAGTTTCACTCGCTAGCATCTATAGTTCCTGCGACAAACTTGCCGAATGTAGATAGTGGCGAGCTGCAAATTCACCCTGAGCGGTGAAAAAACGCGGCTCGAATTGCCTCGAACGTTGGCTGGATACCCAGCTTGTTCTGAGTG
>JBJTQD010001034.1:0-770 GCA_046075445.1 Planctomycetota bacterium | reverse complement strand
TTGAACGCAACTGTTCGGCGCTAACGCTCAAATCTTATCGCGAAGACCTGATCAGTCTCAACGAATACCTTGAGCAGAGTTTGGGACGGACTCCGCATCCTTCCAATCTTACGCCGCAGGACTTGCGGGCTTACGTTGTCGCCCTGCACGAGGCGGGTTACGCGAAGAGTTCGGTGTCGCGGCGTCTCGCTTCGTTGAGAAGCTTTTTTCGTTTCGCTCAGCGCGAGGGGCTGAGCGATCAAAACCCGGCCAAGCCTCTGCGGAATCCGCGGCGCGAGCGAAAGCTGCCTCACTTTCTCTCTACCACTGAGATTGGAACACTTTTAGCCGCACCTCCCAGCCGTGACCAGATGGGAATGCGTGACCGCGCAATTCTCGAGACGATGTACTCCGCTGGGCTCCGCGTCAGCGAATTGGTTGGAATCAACGACGAGGATCTCGACCTCGAGGATGGACTCGTGAGAGTCCGGGGAAAAGGCAAGAAGGAGCGATTGGCTCCCCTGGGCAGTTTCGCAGTTAAGGCACTGGGGAATTGGCTGAGGGTTAGAGAACTGGCTCAGCGCAATCAGCGTGGCAATCCGGTCTTCACCAATAAGTTCGGCACGCGGTTGACGACTCGCAGTGTGGCTCGGATGCTGGAGAAGTATCTGCTCCAGACGGGATTGGATTTGCGAACCAGTCCGCACACGTTGCGGCACAGTTTCGCCACGCATTTGCTGGACCGCGGAGCAGATATCCGCAGCGTTCAAGAGTTGCTCGGTCACAAGAGC
>JBJTQD010001033.1:0-2759 GCA_046075445.1 Planctomycetota bacterium | reverse complement strand
CCTTCTCGGCCCTTCACTCGAATCGGCTCAACCGATTACTGCTAATTCATCACCCTGCGAACAAAGATACCCGAAGCTCCCCAACCAGGGCAGTTCCTTCGCCCAAACTCAGCTGCCACCGAAAACTACCGCCTGGCTAATTTTCCAAATCGTTCTTTTTGACGACAGGGCAGGGGATGAAATCTGGCCGATTCGCAGCACCAAGTCCGCTCCGACTGGGGAATAGCCGGTCCCGCCCGTTTCCCCCGGCAATTACAAATCGTGACTTCGGCGATAAAATGTTGGACGAGCGACCGAGAGTGGTTGCCACCCGACCCTATCGGGCCAACGTCTACCGAGCCAATCCCAGCGGAGCTATCTCGATTCCATGCACTCGGCCAAACTGATTTGGATGAACGGCAAGCTGATTCCCTGGCACGAAGCTACGGTTCACGTGCTATCCCATGCCTTGCACTACGGCTCATCGGTCTTCGAGGGAATTCGTGCCTACGACACGCCCCGCGGCGCAGCGGTCTTTCGGCTGCAACCGCACATCGAACGCTTGCTCGACTCAGCCAAATGCTACCGCATGCCCGTTCCTTACACCTTCGATCAACTTTCTGATGCGTGTAAGCAAGTCGTCGCCCGGAATGAACTGCGTGGAGCATACATCCGCCCGCTGATCTTCCGAGGGCAGGGGACTGTCTCCGTAATTCCGAAGGGCGAGTCCCATATCGATGTCTGCGTGGTCGCCTTTGAATTGGGCGAATACCTCGGCGCCGGCGCTCTGGAAAACGGCATCGACTGCTGCGTCTCGTCTTGGCACCGCGTCACCAGCAGTTCCAATCCCGTACTCTCCAAAGCCGGTGGACATTACACCAACGCCTACCTGATCGGATCGGAAGCCCGGGCCAACGGGTTCGACGAGGGAATCTCAATCAATTCCAACGGGATGGTCGCCGAGGCCGCTGCGGCAAATCTCTTCATGGTCCGCAAAGGCGTCCTCTACACACCTCCAATCGCTGCCTCGATCCTCGGTGGAATTACCCGCGACTCGGTTATTCGCATCGCCGAGGATATGGGAATGACCGTTGTCCAGGAACAACTCCCCCGCGAACTACTCTACATCTGCGACGAACTATTCCTCACCGGAACCGCCGCCGAGATCACTCCCGTGCGCAGCGTCGATCGAATCCCAGTCGGCAGCGGGCGCCCTGGTCCGGTGACGCGAACCCTGCAGCAAGCTTATTTCAACATCGCTCGCGGACTGGCTACGGACCATCATGGCTGGCTGGAACTAGTCGAAGAGCCAACCGCGGTAACCTAGCCATTCAGCGCGGCACCCCCGCGAGGGGTCCATAGCCGCAACTCCCACTTTTCAACTCGCCACCGTCCAATCCGAACTCATGCGCGTTTTCTGCCTCATCATCGCCGCGGTCTCGCTGCTCTGCGCCGCACTGCAGTACAACGACCCCGACCCCATGCTCTGGGGCGCGTACTACTTGGCACTGGGACTGTTTGCAATCCTCTGTAGTTTCGGCCTTAAGCTGCGGTTTGGTTTTATCTCACTCGTCATGGCCAGCCTCATGCTACTGGGCAGCACTTGGCCCGGGGTTCAGCAGTACATCGGGAATAAAGATGGGCAAACGCTCGCAAATGCGATGTCCAAGGAATACCCCTACATCGAACAGACCCGCGAATTCGGCGGCGCAGCGATCGGGCTGGCCGCGGCAATCTCTTGCTTCCTGGTCGCCCAGCGTCTTCCGCGACCGAGCCGCGCTCCTGCGAATCAAAACTGACGCCCAACACAGAACCAGACACGCACCGGGGGCGGCTCGGTTAATCACTCCTGTATGAGCAACCGCGTTCCAATCTAATCTTCCGATTTTCGTTTCGCTCGCCGCGGCGACGCAGCACCCAGAAACAAGTTAGCCCAAGTCGCGCGCTCTTCGGAACTCAAGTCCCCGTCCCGCAGCCGCTGCTCTTCACTTGCGTGCTCCGCTTCCTCAGCCGGCCCTGTCGCTTTTCGCGTCATCAGCTCCTCAAACCAGCTTTCGCAATCAACCGCTCGAGCCCGCCGCCGCTCGGCCGCTTGCCGCACGCGACGGTCGTTGGACACGACAGTGACCGACTGCGGAGCGGAATGCTTGCGGAGCATATGCTCAATCATCGAATCGGCATCTTCAAAGTCCTTTGCAAACAGAACTTTGATTCCTTGCACCTCGGTTTCGGCCGGATAGTCGCTGTTCTCATTGTTGGCATCAAAAACGATCGTCGTTTGAGCCTGCTCCTCAGGGCTCATTCGCGCGGCAATGCGCCCAGCCAAACTCTCGCGAGCCCGCTGCAAATTTCCCGGCCCGCCGAGACTGCGGCGGGTCCCCAGGGTGTGCAGCAAGTTGTATCCGTCGATGATGACATAATCCGGCACGGCCAATATTCTCCTACAATTCCCCTCGGACCGGTCTGAGTTATTTTTCGTTCGCTTTAACCGTTGCGAGTCCCGGGAAATCAACGCTCGGCTATGCCACCTCGTCGATTTCCAATCAGGCCAAATTCGACCGACTACCGAAAGCTTGCCATTACCTTAGCCAGCCGTCGCCCGCTGGCTCCTGATTCACCTTGACACGACCGACGCCAAAGTTGACAACCGATTCAGCCGGGTCAGCTCAAAACCCGCCTCAATTCCAGGGCTTCAAATTTACTCCGCCGCAAACCTCAACGGCAATCTTATTCTCATGTCCTCTACTTCCCAACAATCCCGACTGGCCGAAGTCGCTCAA